>NZ_DVEA01000060.1:0-2311 GCF_015295965.1 Thermoleptolyngbya sp. M55_K2018_002 | reverse complement strand
TCGCCCCCCACACCAGCATCACTTGGGGCTATCGGATTTTCCTCATCTTCCTAGGGCTGTTGATCGGAGGGCGCGTGCTATGACCTCAGTTTTACTTGGAGCGATATGGCTCCTGATTGTCTTCAGCGGCCTGGTGATGGTTGGGGAGGGCGGCAACGATGAAGCGCCATAATCTAGAGCGTCATAATCTGGAGCGTCACTATCTAGAGCGTCACAGTCTGGATCGACCCACGCTCAACCCGGTGCTGGTCGGCGGCATGGTGATTGCGATGGCGGGGCTGTTGGTAGATTTGCGCGGCATGGTGTCGCCGGTTGCCTCCGGCAGCCATCACGAAGCCTGCCAGGGCACAGTCAATCAGCAGGTTGCCCTCTCCCGCGAACAGCTTGCCCAGTTGCTTACGGTGCCCGAACGCGACAGCCGCGATCGCATTACGCAAATTGCAGGCGCTCCCTATTGCCAATTGCAAAACATTCAGGTGAGGGCGGGCGTGGCCGCCGAGCGCCAGGTCTATCCGCTCGCTTTTGACCCGCAGACTCGCCTCGTCATTCTCTACGAGGGCAACGAGTATGCTGGGTATCGCTTTAGCTTCCAATAAGCCTCCCGTTAAGCCCCCCTTGCAGAGGTGCTGGCGCAATGCCTGGACGAGCCTGATGGCGATCGCCCTGCTGGGGACTGCCTGTTCCCAACCTTCCAGCCCCGTGCGAACTGTGCCGATTCAGCAAAGCTGGGAATTGCAGCTTGGCAGCACCGTCGGCAAACACCGCATCGCGGGCGGGCTGGGCGACATCTCCATCGAGATGAAGGGCGATCGCGTCTATATTCCCTTCGACGGCGAGGTGCAGTCCAATGACATACCGGGCTGCTATATCTACTCCACGCCCGACGTGCCTGCCTACCTGTTTCGCCTCTGCGGCCTTAAGTCTGGCAAAACTGGGCGAGTCCGCAGCGGCGACACCCTCGGCTCTGCCGACTATCTCCACTTCGCCGCCCTCCGCCGCCAACCCGACGGCACTTGGGCGCTGGTAGAACCCTCCAGGGAAATGCTGGAGCGCATGATTAGTCGATGAGTAGGAGGTCGGTGCAGACTCACCACCCCCCACCCCAATCCTTCCCTCTCCTCTATTCCCATGAACCGTACCCTGCTGCTGCTGGGCGCGGTGGCGATCGCCCTGAGTGAATCGACCGCTGCCCATGCCGATGACCTGGCGCTGAATTTTGAGATGGCGATGGTGCAACCGTCGTCCTCAGAGCCGCCCTCAGAGCTGACTTCGAGTGCAGCCTCGACAGGCGCGATCGAGCCGCCGCTAGATATGCCGCTGCAAGTGCCCGTGAATGCGACGGAGCCACCCATGCAGGAGGCTTCGCGGGCTAATCCGGAGTTGCCGCCCCCGCCGCCGACGGGTGGATTTGAGGCGATCGCCCAACCCTTTCCCTCATCCGTTCCCCAACCCGCAAACTCCCGTCCGGTCGCGGCTCCAGCACAGGTGGCAACGAGCCAGACCGCCCCTACCACAGAGTCCCTGACCTTATCCCTTACGCCATCGGGGTCAACATCTGTTGAACTACGGTTTGATATGCCTGCTGGCCATCTAGCGCAGGGAAAAGCAGAGGAACCCCAGCCCTCCCTGATGGATCAAGCTGTCACCAGTGCAGCGCGACTCCTCGGACTTGCGCCAGCGGCTCCAAAGCCACCCAACGGTGAACTGGAAGCCCTGTTTCACGGCGGCGCAGACTCGCTAGTGGCAAGGGTCGTGGGCAGCGCCGAGGGCACTCGCGCCGTCGATGGGCAGCGCACCAAAGCCTATTATGGCCACACCGACCCCGGCAACGGCGTGTGGAATCTGGGCAGCTTTTCCTATCAGCATGGAGCCAGTTCTCCAGAAGAGGCAGACGAGCGCCAACTGCGACGGCTGCAAAAACAGGCCGACCTGCTCCAGCAAAAGGCCGCCGGTCACGGTATTTCTTTAACCCTGGCGGAACTGCTCAACGGCATCGATCTGGCGAACCAGGCCCCCCTAGCAGCGCTCGATCGGGGCGGCTATGTAGACTGGCTGGCTAAGGCGCGGCAGCAGGGAATGCAGGGCGATGCAGCAATTCTCTGGGCCCGCACCCGCGCGTTTATCGACCCCGATACGCAGCAGTGGAACGCACCCGGACTGGGCAACACCGCCGACAGCATTTCCCGCGACCAGGATCGCCGCATGAGGGCGATCGCCCGCGCCTACGAACACTATCGCGCCCAGGCGGGCCAACCCGTCGCCTTGCACGCACCCAGCCCATCGTCTGCTGCTGCCCCACCCACTCCCCTAC
>NZ_DVEA01000107.1:0-2318 GCF_015295965.1 Thermoleptolyngbya sp. M55_K2018_002 | reverse complement strand
TGCCGATTTTCGGAATGCTGTTCGCCGTGCGCCTGCTGGATCGGGTGAATGTGCAGGAGTTTCAGCTCAAAGCGAAAGAGGCGATCGCCGCTGTGCTGCAACAAGAACTGGATTAGGGCTGGATAGTGTGTTTGCAGTGTGGAGGTGGGAGAAGAGCGAAGAATGAAGAATGAAGAACGAAGAGCGAAGAATGAAGAGCGAAGAATGAAAAGGTTCCGTTTTTTGTTTTTCGTTCTTCGCTTTTTCCTTTTTTCACCCCATCCCTTTTCCTATGCCCCTCTCCCCGATTGTTTGGCTCATTATGGGCGTAGCGGGTTCCGGCAAGACCGTCATCGGGCGGCGGCTGGCGCAGTGGCTAGAGTGCGATTTTCTGGAAGGCGATCGCCGTCATTCCCCAGCCAATATCGCCAAAATGCAGGCCCAGATTCCGCTCGACGAGGGCGATCGCCGCCAGTGGTTGCTGGATATGCAGGACGATATTCAGCGGGCGATCGCCCTCCGCCGCGAAACCGTAATCACCTGCTCTGCCCTCAAGCGGGCCTACCGTACCCAACTCGCCGCGCCCGGTGGGGTGCAGTTGGTTTGGCTGGATGTGCCCCCCGCAGAGCTAGAGCGGCGGCTATCCAATCGCCTAAACCACTACATGAAGCTGGAAATGCTAAATAGCCAGCTTGCCGCCTTTGAGCCTGTGTCTGCCGAAGAGGCCGTCATCCGAATCGACGGCAGGTTGCCCCCCGATGCCATCGTGGCAGACTGGCTCCGTCAGGCAACTCAGCAGTTTCCGGCTCTCAATCTCCCCTGGTGGCAGCGCCTTCACCCAGAGAGTCCCAAACGCGACCCATAGAGATTTCCTATGAACCGGAAAAGTCTGCGAGAATCGAAGCAAGAAGTCTTGCACCACCGCTAATCGCCAGGATGCTAACCGGATCAATCTTGCAACAGTTGAGGGATGCTCACCAAGGGAGCCAGTCTCAGGGCAAGCGCCCGCTCAACTTTGGGGTTTATTACAAAAACACGCTCGTCGCCCTGTGCCATGCGCTAGAAGACTCGATTTTGGAGCATGACTACTCGCCGCTGATGATTACGGCGTTTCAGCGGGGCAAGTGGTATTTGCAGGAAGCCGACCGCTACGGGCAGATCGCCGAAAAGTCGCCGCAGATCGTGATTCTGGCAGCAGACGATGCGGGCTTTGCCGAACACCCCACCAGCCAGCGGGACAACGTGGCGCTGGTCAGCCTGGAGGATGCCGACCCGGTGGCGCAGGAGTGGCATTTGATTATCGTTTCGCCAGACTATACGGCGATGGTGTTGTGTCAGGAGTTGGCGGAAGCAGACTATCTCAAAGCAGGCGTGCCGACCCACGACCTAGAGCGCAAGTTCTACGGACTGTGGACTTTTGAGCCGTCGCTGGTGCTGGAAACGGCAGAACTGGCGATCGCCCACATTGGCCGCTACAACCCCCAACTTCAGCAGCAGTTGACCCAGCAACTCAGCGCGATCGCCGCCCAAGTGCAGCAGGCCGACGCGCTCTGCGGCTCCCCCACAGCCGATAACCTGGGCGACATCGTGACGCGGGTGGTGGACTATCTGCAAACCCATCAGGCGGCAGATCCGCAGGCGGAGTTTCGCGATCGCTTCTCGGTCAACGACAACCTGATTTCCAACGAACTGCAAGCCTATTTGCGAATTGCCCAACTGATCGACCTGACAGACCTCAGCAACCCGATGGCCGCCGCCGAAGTGGCCACGCTCACCGAGGCGATGGGGAATTTGCTCGACCTCCCCGCTTGGCAGCTTCATCGGCTCCAGTTGGCCAGCCTGCTGCACCGCATTGCGCGGATCGAGTCGGGGGGGCCCGTGCTGAGTCCGGGCGCGTCGTCTCGGTATGACGAAGACGCGACGGTGCCCCTGTCCTGTCCGCTGATTCCGGGAACCCAATTGCTGCGGCGGATGAACCGTCTGAAGGCGATCGCCACCATCCTCACTCACCACACCGAACGCTGGGACGGGCGCGGCTATCCCGCTGGGCTGCGCGGCGACGAAATTCCCCTAGAGTCGAGAATCCTGGGGCTGGCGATCGCCTTTCAAACCCGCGTCACCCAGCTAAATGCCCAGCCCAACCCCGACCCGCTGCAAAACCTAACCACGGCGCTAGACCAGTGCAAAGCCGAACAGGGCGAACAGTGGGACCCCAAACTGGTCGAAACGCTGTCGCTGCTGATTGCCGGAATCCAGCAAGGACTCACCCTGCCTGCGACATTGCCCAAAATCGCCTCTGGACTGTGGCTACTCGATTCCCACTCGGAGGAGGATGTGCT
>NZ_DVEA01000130.1:0-2322 GCF_015295965.1 Thermoleptolyngbya sp. M55_K2018_002 | reverse complement strand
GTGAGGAGTTGAAGAGGCAGGGGAATCAGATCCGTCACGCAGGAAGCCAGATTGCACTCCCTCTTCCGCTCTGTCCTCAGGATACAAAGGAGCGAGGACTCTTGTTCTCTCTCCTTTGGGAGAGGGCTAGGGTGAGGGCTGAAAGAAGCATAGGCACGAGAAGCATACTTTTGTTTAGCAACGCCAAAAGCTGCATTAAAAAGCTGCATCAATGCGTTAGGCTGATTAGCCCCCAAAAAATTGCAGCGGCCAGTCCGCCACACAGCGGAATCGTGCCCACCCACGCCAGACCGATCTGGCGCACCATGCTCCAGTGAATCTGGCTGTTGCGCTGGGACAGACCAATCCCTACAACTGCGCCGACCAGCGCGTGGGACGTAGACACGGGCAGTCCCACCCGCGAGGCGATCAGCACGGTCGCGGCGGTGGCCAGTTCTGCACAGAGGCCGCTGCTGGGTTGCAGCGCGACAATGCCTTTGCCGATGGTGGCGATGACGCGGCCGCCCCACACTGCCAGCCCACCCACCATGCCCAGCGCCCCCAGCCCCAAAATCCACATCGGTAGGATTGCGTCATCCCCAGCAGGCTGCGTCAGGTGGACAATTGTCGCCAAAGGCGCGATCGCATTGCCGACATCGTTTGAGCCGTGGGCAAAGGCGACGAAGCACGCGCTGATCAACTGGAATCGCGCCATGATTTGCTCGACAGGATTGGCAAGCTTAACGGCAATCCCCTCCCCATTGTCTTCGGTAGGATTCGGCGCATCAGACAACACCACCGGACGAGCGGCGATCGCGCTAAGGCCCAGAGTGGCGATCGCCCCGGTGGCCAGCGCCAGCGTGTGGAACGGCAAGTTAATTTGGGCTGAAATCCGGTCAGAAATCTGGTCAGAAATCTGGTCAGAAATCTGGGCTGAAATGGCAGGTTGCAGCCCAGGCAGCACAATCAGCCCAAACCCGCTGACCAGCACCAAACTCAGCCAGGGCAGCCATTCATAGGTCTGCTGGAGCGGCTGCGGAGCCTGCAAGATGCCGCGCCGCAGAACGGTATAAACCCCAGCAGCGATCGCCCCGCTGATCAGCGGCGTGACCAGCCAAGTGAGGGAAATTTGACCCAGCAGTGACCCGTTCACGGAATGCAGACCGGATGCCGCCCAGCCAAACCCGGCGATTGCCCCCACAACAGCATGAGACGACGCGACGGGCAGCCCCAGTCGCGTGGCCAGATTAAGCCACAGCCCGCAAGTCAGCAGCACAGACACCATACCCAGCACCAAAACCTGGGGCGTATCGGTGAACTGATCTGGACTGACCACGCCGCTGGCCAACATGTCCACCACTCGCTGCCCAAACAGCACTGCTCCTGCAAACTCCAGCACTCCGGCGATCGCCAATGCCTGCCGCAGCGACACCGCTCCCGATCCAACCGACGTACCCATTGAATTCGCCACATCGTTCGCGCCCAGGTTCCAGGCAACGTACAGGGCTAATCCACTAGCAATCACAATCCAAATCACGCTGCTTGCGCTCCACGCTACGGCTTAATAGCTTAACGGTTTAACGGCTTAACAATGACAAGACGGCTGTCTATGGGCGGATCAATCACTCCTCACGGACTTTCTAGCATCAATTCTTCTGAGTCGCGCCAAGAATGGCATGACTGGAAGCCCCGCAGATGCCGACCCCCGTCCAAAATCACCCAAGCCAAAATCAAGCAGGACTTATGCACTTGCAATACGCTTTCTGCTTTCTGGATTTTGGACAATTTCTCGTGGACGCAGCCCGCGAGAAATTGTCCAACTGCGTAAGTCCTAATCAAGAATCGGTACAATTCCTGACCTCGAAATATTCCGACAACATTATTGAGAATTGCAAATAAACCCCTCTTAAGCTCTCACAATTTCAGGATTCAGCGTTAACGTAAGGGGCAGTTTCTCCCCCGTGTCTCTGGGTTTCGGCGTGACTCGAAAAACCAAATCAGCCCGTAAGTCATCTTCGAGCAGCGCAACCTCTCCGGCTGCGGTGCCTCGGCGATCGCTCAAGCGGGCGAGTCAGGCGTTGACTGCGCTCCCCGACAAACCCCCCGAACCGGCAAAGGAATGGTCAATTCGAGAGGCGATCGCCCTGCTGCAAGACGTGATCCTCGCCGCCCTCGACAAGGGCTATAGCCAGGAAGATGTGGCCGCGCTGCTCAACCAGGCAGGGATTCCCGTCTCCCCGTCGTCTTTGCGCTACTACCTGACCCGGCTCAAGCAGTCGGCTGCATCTCGGACTGCGCCCGTTCGCTCCAAGACTGCTGGACAGAAACCAAAACAGCGGGCCC
>NZ_DVEA01000431.1:0-12864 GCF_015295965.1 Thermoleptolyngbya sp. M55_K2018_002 | reverse complement strand
TACCGAACCCTGGCATCCAGCGAAAGCGTTTGCGACTGACTCTTGAGGACGATGTTTTGATGATTCTATCGAGTAGCCACGCTAAATTACATCCTCGCGAAGAGGAAAGAGGGAAGGGGGAAGAACGAAGAACGAAGAGGGAAGAACGAAGAGGGAAGAGGGAGGAATGGAAATTGGATTACCACTCTGCGAGGGCGATCGCCAATTCTTGCCGGGTTTGTTCTGAAACTTGATGGTTGTTGGACAGTGCTTCGAGCTGCTGCCGACCCTGGTCGGGGTGAAGCTGCTTGAGGGCGGCGATCGCATGGAGTTTCACGCCCAGATCCGGATCGGTTGCCAGGTGAACCAGGGCATCCAGCGCGTCGAGGTCGCCCAATTTTCCAAGCTGGAGGGCGATCGCCTGTTTCACGGCAGCGGTTTGCACCGCAGGTAGATTACCGTGCAGCAGTTCCACCAGATAGCGGGCCGCCTGCCAGCGCAGTTCTGGAACTTCGACGCGACCCATTGCCTGAATCGTAGCGTGTAGCAGCGGGGCGGATGGGGCTTCCTCACTCCACTGGAGCGCCAGCCGATGCAGATGGTGCAGGGCGGTGGGTGTGCCCATCCAGCCCAGCGCTTGCACTAGCGCCATGCGCTGTGGATGGGTGGTCTGGGGCAAGTGGGCAACGCGGTAGAGCGCGGTGGCGGCCGGATTGGTGCCCAGGCGACCCAGGGCGATCGCCGCTTGCTGGGCCACGCCAGCGTTAGCATCCAGCAGCAGCGGATAGATCAAGCTCACTAGGTCATAGTCCGGCAGCAGGTCTGCGCGAAAACCCAGTTCTGTCACTGCTACCTGGCGCACTGCTGCTGAGGAGTCGCCCAGTGCGGCAATTAGCAGGTCAGGAATGGGGCGATCGCGGGCACTGCCGATGGCCGAGAGCGCAGCGGCTCTCACCTGTGGGTCAGGATCGCGCAGCAGTTTTATCAGCGGCTGAACCACGCCGGGATCTTGAATCTGGGACAGGGTTTTCACGGCCAGCAGGCGCGTGTGGGGAACTTGGAGCAGTTGGGCGAGAGGAGCGATCGCCGCTTTTCCAAAGCCTGCCAGCGCCGCCGCCGCGATCTGCTGCAAATCTTCGGTGGGGGCGGTTTGCAATAGGTGAACCAGCACTGGCAGCACCGCAGGCTGACGAAACTCGCCTAAGATCCGAGCCACAAACCAGCGCGTATCCGGGTCTTCCTCTTCGTCTTGCAGCAGCGCCAGCAGCGGGTCGAGCAGCAGTTGCTTGACGGACTCTGCCGGTTCAGCCGCCAGGGCTTCTAGCCGAGGAAATAGCTTGGCCACGTCCCAGCGGTCTTGAAAGTCGCCCTCACACAGTACAGCGATCGCCCACTGACTCAGCGTTTCCAGTTCTGTTCGAGCGGGGCGGATACCACTGGTCTGCAACTGTTCTTCTAGATGCCCCAAGTGTTGCTGTACCCGCTGCACCAGCAATTCCCAATCGGCGGCGATTTGCGAAGCGCTCCCTGCGGGAATCGCCCCATCCTCTGCCTGCGGAAGCAGCGGGAAGTCCTGCGATTGGGCAGATAAAATACGCGGATTGCTGACCATACTCGTCTGTGCCGCCAGATAGAAAAATGCGGTCAATGCCTTGACTGCTCTTGGATTCTAGCCAGAAGCGCTGGGTTTTGTTGAGTCAGGCTCAGGTTCATTATGCAGGTTGTGCATTGTCGCAATTCGCAAATTTCATGCAACGAAAATTTTTGTAACAGGAGCTACGAATTTTCAGAATTAATGCTTCTAACGTATCAATCATGCAAGGCAATGCAGGCTTGAGTCTTGCGGCGTTAGTCAAGTCTCCGTAGACACAAGTTTTAGACACAAGTTTTAGCCAACACGGGTTCTGATTCCAGGCGTTGAGTCAAAAACGCGGGTCTACGCACAGCATTACTTGCCGTTTCTTCCATCCAAGGTCTCTTGCTATGACCAGTACCGTTCCAGCAGAAACCAGTCTGAATAAGTTCGAGAAGCTCAAGTCCGAAAAAGATGGTCTGGCGGTCAAGTCTGAACTGGAGGACTTTGCCCGTCTGGGCTGGGAAGCGATGAATGAGACCGACCGCGACCATCGCCTGAAGTGGATGGGCGTGTTTTTTCGGCCCGTCACGCCGGGTAAGTTTATGCTGCGGATGCGAATGCCCAATGGCATTCTCACGAGCGGGCAGATGCGGGTGCTGGCGGAGGTTGTCGAGCGCTACGGCGAAGATGGCAACGCCGACATCACTACGCGGCAAAACCTCCAGCTTCGCGGCATTCGGCTAGAAGATATTCCCGATATCTTCCGGCGGTTTGAGCAGGCGGGGTTGACCAGCATCCAGTCCGGCATGGACAACGTTCGCAACATCACGGGTTCGCCCGTGGCGGGCATTGATGCCGACGAGTTGATTGACACTCGCGGGCTGGTGCGAAAGGTGCAGGACATGATCACCAACAACGGCGAGGGCAACCCGTCGTTTACTAACCTGCCGCGCAAGTTCAATATTGCGATCGCCGGATGCCGCGACAACTCGGTACACGCCGAGATCAACGACATCGCCTTTGTACCTGCCTATAAGGACGGACGACTAGGGTTCAATGTGCTGGTGGGCGGGTTCTTCTCGGCCAAGCGCTGCGAAGCCGCCGTGCCGCTCAATGCCTGGGTCGATCCGCGTGATGTGGTGGCCTTGTGCGAAGCCATCCTCATCGTCTACCGCAATCACGGGCTGCGGGCCAATCGCCAAAAAGCTCGCCTGATGTGGCTGATCGACGAGTGGGGCATGGATAAGTTTCGTGCCGAAGTGGAGCAGCAGTTGGGGCATCCCTTGCAAACCGCCGCGCCCAAGGACGAAATCCTGTGGGACAAGCGCGACCACATCGGCATCCACGCCCAAAAGCAGCCGGGGCTAAACTACGTGGGGCTGCATGTTCCCGTCGGTCGGCTGTATGCGCCCGATATGTTTGACCTGGCGAGGATTGCGGAGGTCTATGGCAGTGGCGAAATCCGCCTAACCGTCGAGCAAAACGTGATTATTCCCGACGTGCCCGATTCTCGCGTTGCACCCTTGCTAAAGGAGCCGCTGCTAGAGAAGTTTTCGGTGAGTCCGGGGCTACTCGTGCGATCGCTCGTTTCCTGCACCGGGGCCCAGTTCTGCAACTTCGCCCTGATCGAAACCAAAAACCGAGCAATGGCGCTGATCAAGGAACTGGAATCTGAACTGGAAATTACGCGCCCAGTTCGCATCCACTGGACAGGCTGCCCCAACTCCTGCGGCCAGCCCCAGGTCGCCGACATCGGTCTGATGGGCACCAAAGTCCGCAAAGACGGCAAAGCTGCCGAAGGCGTGGACTTGTACATGGGCGGCAAAGTCGGCAAACACGCCGAACTCGGCACCTGCGTCCAAAAAGGCATTCCCTGCGACGACCTCAAGCCCATCCTGCGGAATCTGCTGATCGAAAACTTCGGCGCACGACCGAAGTAAGTTGCCAGGTGTTTAGAGGCCAGGGGGCAGGTATCGGCGCTTAGCAGCTTATCTTTACCTGATTCCTGACCCGATCCCAAATCCGATCCCTCACTCAGCCAGTTTTTCACCGGATCTTGACACCGGGCGCAACTGGTAGGGGATTTTACATCCCAAAATTTGCCAACTGATTACCCTAACCACAACTTGGAGAACTGAACCTATGTCTAGACTCTCTCGGCGGAAATTTATCTTCACGGCAGGCGTGACGGCAGGCGCAACGATCCTGGCCAATGGATGCAGCGGCGGCTCGTCGCCTTCGGATACCAGCAGCCCGGCCGCCAGCGCTCCGGCCTCGCCCGCACCCGTAGCCGCAGCCGATACACCCGAAGTGACCACGGCCAAACTCGGCTTCATCGCCCTAACCGACTCTGCGCCGCTGATCATTGCCAAAGAGAAGGGACTCTTCGCCAAGTATGGGATGCCCGATGTAGAAGTGCTGAAGCAGGCTTCCTGGGCGGTCACCCGCGACAACCTGGAGTTGGGGTCCGCTGGCGGTGGCATCGATGGAGCGCACATTCTGACCCCTATGCCCTACCTAATGTCGGCGGGCGCGATTACCAAAGGCAATCAGAAAGTGCCGATGAACATTCTGGCGCGGCTGAATGTGAATGGTCAGGGGATCTGCCTTGCCAACACCTACAAGGACTTGAAAATCAGCACTGACAGTGCGCCGCTCAAGGAAGCCTTTACTAAGGCGAAATCTGAGAAGGGCGAGATTAAAGCAGCCGTGACGTTTCCTGGTGGCACGCATGACCTGTGGATGCGCTACTGGCTGGCGGCGGGCGGCATCGACCCTGACAAAGACATTTCGACGATTGTGGTGCCGCCGCCTCAGATGGTGGCCAACATCAAGGTCAACAACATGGAAGCCTTCTGCGTGGGTGAGCCTTGGCCTGCTCAAACGGTCAACCAAGACCTGGGCTATACCGCCATCACGACGGGCGAGTTTTGGGCAGATCACCCTGAAAAATCGCTGACGATGCGGGCTGATTGGGTAGAACAGCACCCCAATGCGGCGAAGGCAATTTTGATGGCAGTGCAAGAAGCTCAGATATGGTGCGATGACATGGCCAATAAGGAGGAGATGTGCCAAATTATCTCCGGGCGAGAATGGCTGAAGGTGCCTGTAGAAGACATCCTAGAGCGGGCCAAGGGCAATTTTGATATGGGGGTGCGCCAGCTCGAAAATAGCCCGCTGCTGATGAAGTTCTGGAACGATGCGGCATCTTATCCGTTTAAGAGCCACGACCTGTGGTTCCTGACGGAAGATATCCGCTGGGGCTACTTGCCTGCTGACACTGACACCAAAGCGCTGATTGACGTGGTGAACCGGGAAGACCTGTGGCGGGAAGCAGCCAAAGCAATCGGGCAGGAAGCTGCCATTCCCGCCAGCACCTCTCGCGGCGTGGAAACCTTCTTTGACGGCGTGAAGTTCGATCCCGAAAACCCGAGCGAGTACTTAAAGTCGCTGAAGATTAAAAAGGTGTAGTGCGGTCGGGGGCAAGTAAGTAATCGAGTAAGTAAAGCTGCTGAGGCATGAAAAATTCTTACTTTATCTTACTTGCCCCTGACTTCTGTTCCCATAGTTCAACCTCTCTGCCCTAAATCCTGATTCTAACCCCTTACTATGACAGCCGAACTCTCTCCTCCCCGCCGTCCTGGGCGATCGCTCTCTTCTAACTTGGGCGCATGGCTTGGCAAGACGATTCGCCGTTCCATTCCAACGGCGATCGCCCTCTTCATTCTCCTGGGCATCTGGCAACTGGTGTGTTCAGGCGACAATGCGCCCCTGCCAGGGCCGATCCAGTTGGTGCAAGATACATGGGACTTGATCATCGACCCGTTCTATCGTGGCAGCGGTACAGATCAGGGCTTGTTCTGGCAAATTGCGGCCAGCTTGCAGCGGGTGGCGGTGGGCTATCTCCTGGCGGCGATCGCTGGCATCGCCCTCGGCATCCTGATCGGCGTAAGTGTGCTGATGTTTCAGGCGATTGATCCCATCTTTCAGGTGTTGCGAACCGTGCCGCCGCTGGCCTGGCTGCCCATTTCCCTGGCGGCCTTCCGCGACTCCCAGCCCGCTGCCATTTTCGTGATTTTCATCACCGCCATCTGGCCCATCATCATCAACACGGCCGTTGGCGTGCAAAACATTCCTCAGGATTACAACAACGTTGCCCGCGTGCTAAAGCTGTCCCGACTCGATTACTTCTTCAAGGTGCTGCTGCCTGCCACTGTGCCCTATATTTTCACCGGCCTCAAGATTGCCATCGGTCTGTCCTGGCTGGCGATCGTTGCCGCAGAAATGCTCACGGGCGGCGTGGGCATTGGCTTCTTTATCTGGGATGCCTACAACAGCGGCAGCAACAGCGAAGTGATCCTGGCCATTATCTACGTGGGTCTGGTGGGGCTGCTGCTCAACGCGCTGATCGGCTTCATTGCCTCCCGCGTCGTGCCCGAAGAACAGAAGTAAGCATCCCAAAATCCAAAATCTAAAATCCAAAATCCCCATGCTGCCATTCGTAGAAATCGACCACGTAGATCAGGTTTTCCCGCTCCCCGGCGGCGGAGAATACATCGCGCTGAAGAATATTGATCTGACGATTCGCAAGGGCGAGTTTATCTCGCTGCTGGGCCACTCTGGCTGCGGCAAATCGACCCTGCTGAACATCATTGCGGGATTGGCGAAACCTGCGGCGGGCGGCGTGGTGCTGGAAGGTCGCCAAGTCACTGAACCCGGCCCCGACCGCATGGTGGTCTTCCAAAATTACTCGCTGCTGCCTTGGCTGACGGTGCGCGAAAACATTGCCCTGGCGGTAAATCGCGTCATGGCAACGGCTTCCAAATCGGAACGCAGCGCCATCGTGGAGCAGCATATCGACCTGGTGAACCTGCGCCACGCGGCCGACAAGCGGCCGGGGCAACTCTCCGGCGGCATGAAGCAGCGAGTGGCGATCGCCCGGGCCCTGGCCATCCGTCCCAAGCTCTTGCTGCTGGATGAACCCTTTGGCGCATTGGACGCGCTCACCCGCAGCAGCCTGCAAGATCAGTTGATGCAAATCGCCGAGGAACATGAACTGACCTGCGTCATGGTGACGCACGACGTAGATGAGGCGCTGCTGCTGAGCGATCGCATCGTGATGCTGACCAACGGGCCAGAATCCTACGTGGGGCAGATCATGGACGTGCCCTTCGAGCGGCCGCGCGATCGCCTGGAGGTGGTGAACCATCCCAGCTATTACGGAATGCGGAGCGAAATTGTCTATTTCTTGAACCAGCAGAAGCAGGCCAAGAAGCGCAAGGCCGCCTTGCAGGTGGGGGCGATCGCCCGCAATGGGTTGGAAAAGGTGAACCTGGAACTGGGCTTTGTGCCGCTGACGGACTGTGCGCCGCTGGTGGTGGCCAAGGAACTGGGCTTTTTTGAGAAATATGGGCTGGAACAGGTGACGCTGAGCCGCGAGCCAAGCTGGAAGGCGATCGCCGAAGGCATCACCAGCGGCCGCCTGGATGCCGCCCAGATGATTGCCGGGATGCCCCTGGCGCTGACCCTGGGCATGGGCGGCAAAGCGTCCGTTCCCGTGACCACCGGCCTGGTCCTCAGCCGCAACGGCAACGCCATCACCCTCAGTCAGCGCTTTTTGCACGACGGCGTGCGGACGGTGGCAGATTTGAAAGCGGCGATCGCCCGCACGCCCGACAAAGTGCCCACGCTGGCCGTCGTTCACCCCGCCTCGATGCACAACCTGATGATGCGCCACTGGCTAGCCACAGGCGACATCGACCCCGACCAAGACGTGAACATTGTCACCATTCCGCCGCCGCAGATGGTGGCCGCACTCAAGGGCGGCGGCATCGACGGCTTTTGTGTGGGCGAACCGTGGAACTCTCGCGCCATTCAGGAAGGACTGGGCTATGCGATCGCCACGGACCTCGACATCTGGCCCGGCCACCTGGAAAAAGTGCTGGGCGTGCGCGAAGACTGGGCAAACCGCTATCCCAAAACCCACATCGCCCTCGTCACGGCGCTGCTCGAAGCCTGCGAATATTGCGACGATCGCCGCAACCGAGAAGCCCTGGCCGAACTCCTCTCCCGCGACGAGTATGTTGGCGCGACGGTCGATCAAATCCGTCCCGGCCTGGTCACGCCCTACGACCGGGGCACAGGCGACGAGCCAGAGCAATTGCTGCGCTATAACCAGTTCTTCGTCGATCGCACCAACTGCCCCTACCGCACCGAGGGTCTGTGGATCATGACGCAGCTTGCCCGCTGGGGCATCACCCCCTTCCCCCGCAACTGGTTCGACATCCTCGACCGCACCCGCCGCCTAGATGTGTTCGGAGCCGCCGCCCGCGACCTGGGCCTGCTGGACACCGAACCCAACCGCAGCCCTATCCACTTTGCCGACGGCAGCGTATTTGACCCCGACGACCCCATCGGCTACCTCCACAGTCTTGCCATCAAGCGCGACGTGCAAGTTGAGGAAGTCAGCATTGATGTCGTGACCGTGTGAGGTGTAAAAAGCCAGCCCTATGCCCCATTCTCTCCTCTCTCTCAACCCTGAATCCCTAACAATGCAGACTCTCGACTCAACCCAACTCCAGCCGCAGCCCGTGCCCATGACCGATGCGTTTTTGATGATCGAGAATGTCTCGAAGGTGTATCCCACCAAAGATGGCGGCACTTACACCGTGCTGGATGGCGTGAATCTGGCGGTGCAGGAAGGTGAATTTGTCAGCATCATCGGCCATTCCGGCTGCGGCAAATCGACCCTCATGGATATGGTGTCGGGCTTTCGCACGCCCTCCAGCGGCGAGGTGCGCCTGCGAAACCAGCGGATCACAGAACCCGGCCCTGATCGCATGGTGGTGTTTCAAAACTACTCGCTGCTGCCCTGGATGACGGCCTACGAGAACGTGTATCTAGGGCTACACGCGGCGCGACCAGAGCTTTCTAAGAGCGAAAAGGCGGCGATCGCCCGCGACCACCTGGCCATGGTCGGTTTGGCCGACGCGATGGACAAGAAACCCCGCGCCCTCTCTGGCGGCATGAAGCAGCGCGTGTCGATCGCCCGCGCCCTGGCCCTGCGCCCGGAGGTGCTGCTGCTAGACGAACCCTTTGGCGCACTCGACCCGATTACCCGCGAGGAACTGCAAGAGGAACTGCTGAAAATCTGGACGGATCACCGCGTCACGGTGCTGATGATTACCCACGACATCGACGAGGCGCTGCTGCTGAGCGATCGCATCGTCATGATGACCAACGGCCCCGCCGCCAAGGTCGGCGAAATCCTCGACATTCCCTTTGCCCGTCCCCGCAACCGCAGCCGCGTCATGGAAGACCCACGCTATTACGAACTGCGGAACGAAGCGCTGGACTTTCTGTATCACCGCTATGCCCATGATGACGTGGGCTGAGTTTGAGGAAATAAAGAGATGACAGGCAATCCGGTTCCCCCCTTAATAAGGGAGACTTTGAGCAGTCCAGTTCCCCCCTTGTTAAGAGGGGCTAGGGGGGATCAAAACTCCAGCGCCCGACCCGATCCCCCTAAATCCCCCTTATTAAGGGGGACTTTGAGAGCAAAGGGATAATCAAGTGAACGATGAAACCCAAATCAAAACCCTCTGTCCCTACTGCGGCGTGGGCTGTGGCCTTGAGGTCGTGCCGTCGCAGGGCAAAGGGGCGTGGCAGGTGCGGGGCGATCGCACGCATCCATCGAGCCAGGGCATGGTGTGCGTGAAGGGCGCAACGGTGGCAGAGTCGATCGGCAAGGATCGGCTGCTGTATCCGATGTGGCGCGAGTCGCTAGAGCAGGACTTTCGGCAAATTAGCTGGGATGAGGCGCTGGAAAAACTGTGCGATCGCCTCCAGACGGTTCTGGCGAGCCAGGGGCCCGACGGCATCTGCATGTACGGCTCCGGCCAATTCGTCACCGAAGATTACTACACCGCCCAAAAGCTGATGAAGGGCTGTTTGGGGACGAATAACTTTGATGCCAACTCGCGGCTGTGCATGTCCTCGGCGGTTTCGGGCTACGGGCAGAGCTTTGGCGCAGACGGGCCGCCCTGCTGCTATGAGGATTTGGAGCAAACGGACTGCGCGGTGATCGTCGGCAGCAACATGGCCGAGTGCCACCCGATCGCCTTCAACCGATTGCGGAAGTATCACAAAAAAACACCCCACGTCCGCCTGATCGTGGTCGATCCGCGCCGCACCCAGACCGCCGACGCAGCCGACCTACACCTGGCCCTCCGCCCCGGTACAGATATTGACCTGTTCAATGGCATCGCCTACCTGCTGATGCAGTGGGGCTATCAACAGCCGGAATTTATTCGGCAGCACACAAACGGCTATGCCGACTACGCCGAGGTGGTGCGCCACTACCCGCCGGACATGGTGAGCGATCGCTGCGGCATCTCTATCTCTGACCTGGAAACTGCCGCCCGCTGGTGGGGCGAGTCGGGGCGGGTGCTGTCGCTGTGGTCGATGGGATTGAACCAGTCGAGCGAGGGCACGGCCAAGGTTCGCAGCCTGATCGACCTGCACCTGCTCACCGGGCAAATCGGCAAACCGGGCGCGGGCCCTTTCTCCCTGACGGGGCAGCCCAACGCAATGGGTGGCCGCGAGGCGGGCGGACTGTCGCACCTGCTCCCCGGCTACCGATTTGTGGCCAATCCCCAGCATCGCGCTGAGGTCGAACACGCCTGGAATCTGCCAGCGGGACAAATTTCGCCCAACCCCGGACGCACTGTGTGGGACATGATTCGCGGGCTAGAGACGGGGGAGGTCGGCCTGTTCTGGATTGCGGCGACGAATCCGGCCGTGAGCCTGCCCGATTTGGTGCGAGTAAAGGCGGCCCTGGGGCGATCGCCCTTCACGGTCTATCAAGAAGCCTATTTCCCCACCGAAACTGCCGAATTTGCCCATCTGCTGCTGCCTGCGACGCAGTGGAGCGAAAAGAGCGGCACGATGACCAACTCGGAGCGCATGGTCACATTGGCTAAAGCTTTCCAGCCCGCCCCCGGCGAAGCCCGCGCCGATTGGGAAATTTTCTGCGAAGTTGGCCGCCGCCTTGGGTTTGCCGCCCAGTTCCCCTTCCAAACCGCCGCTGAAGTTCATGCCGAATTTGTGAAGCTCACCCAGGGCCGCCCCTGCGACATGAGCGGCATCAGTCATGCGCGGCTAGAGCAGGAGGGCCCCTTGCAATGGCCACTGCCCGGCGGTGAGAACCCTGAATCGCAGACCCAGCCCGCCAAGCGCCTCTACACCGACCTACAATTTCACACGCCCGATGGACGGGCCCGCTTTAGCGCCTCTCACTCGCGGGGGCTAGCAGAACCCCCTAACCCCGACTTTCCACTGGTGCTGACGACGGGACGGCTATATGGCCACTGGCACACCCAAACCCGCACCGGACGCACCGAAAAGATTACGCAAATGTACCCCAACCCGTTTATCGAAATTCACCCCCGCGATGCGGAGCCGCTGGGCATTGTCGAGGGAGACGTGGTGGAAGTGCGATCGCGCCGGGGTTGGGCCCGCTTTCCCGCCAAAGTCACTCGGGCGATCGCCCCTGGAACCGTCTTCGTGCCCATGCACTGGGGCGCTCTCTGGGCCGACCATGCCGAAGCCAACGCCCTCACCCATCCCGCGGCCTGCCCCGACTCGAAGCAGCCAGAACTGAAGGCCTGCGCGGTAAAACTGTTGCCAATTCGGGTAGAAACGCCCGTGCGCGAGGAGTTGGGCGTGGTGGGGTAGGGGAGAAGGAAGAACGAAGAACGAAGAGCGAAGAAGGAAGAAGGAAGAAGGAAGAACGAAGAACGAAGAACGAAGAAAAATCCAAAATCTAGAATCTAAGATCGGTACAAGACCCTTCCCTGGGCTGGTCTTGGGCTGGCTGGATAAACAGGCGCTATGGCAAATGATCAGGTGCTGCGGCAAACTTTGGTGCGGCTGGATGGGCTGGGCTACAAGGCCTATAAAGAGATTCAGGGCAGCTATCGGTTTCCGGGCTTTACGCTGCATGTTGACTTTGTGCAGGGCGATCCGTTTGCGGCTCCTAGTCGGCTGCGGGTCGTCGTGCCCCAGGCGGAGGCGGGTTTTCCGACAGAAACGTTCCACTCGCGCAGCCGGGAAATCGCCCTGCGGGATTACCTAACGCGGCAGTTTGGCCAGGCAGCGGCGGCGGTGCGCGAAAAGCGGGGCAGCGGCAACAGCGGCCTGATTGCGATCGCCCCTACCAGTCAATACATCCTGGAGCGATCGGCTCTTTGGGTGTCGGAGGTGGCGGTCGAAGCGCGATTTTGGGTAGGGCTGCCCGCGCGGGGGCGGCAGATCTTGGGGCGCACGGCGGCGGATCTGTTGTGCGACGACCTGCCGCTGATTGTGGGGCGATCGCTCTTTTACTCGGCGTTGAACCCGACTGAACTCCAGCAGCATTTGACCGTGGCAGAAGACACCGACTGGCTGCGCGACCAGTTGGCAGCGCGGGGGCTGGTGGCCTTTGTGCCGGATGGAGCGCTCTTGCCCAGACAGAGCGGCGTAGACGAGCGCCCGCTTCAAGACTCCAGTGCCGTGCGATTTCGCTCGCCTGCGTCGCTGCGGGTGGAGTTCCATCGCCCCAACCAGGGCAGTATCTCTGGCATGGGCATTCCCAAAGGCATTACGCTCATCGTCGGCGGCGGCTACCACGGCAAATCTACCCTGCTCAGGGCGATCGCCCTCGGCATCTACACCGCCATTCCCGGCGACGGACGCGAACATCTGGTAGCCGACGCGGCCGCCGTGAAGATTCGCGCCGAAGACGGCCGCAGCATCACGAGCGTAGACATTTCGCCCTTTATCAACCACCTGCCGCAGGGACGCTCGACGACACGCTTTAGCACCGCAAACGCCAGCGGCAGCACATCCCAGGCAACCAGCATTATAGAAGCGTTGGAGGCGGGGGCGCGGCTGCTGCTAGTAGACGAAGACACCTCCGCTACGAACTTTATGATTCGCGATCGCCGGATGCAGGCCCTCGTCGCCAAAGACAAAGAGCCAATCACGCCCTTGATCGACAAAATCCGCCAGCTTTATCAGGATTACGACCTGTCCACGATCCTCGTCATGGGCGGCAGCGGCGACTATTTCGACGTGGCGGATACCGTCATCGCCATGACCGACTATCAGCCCCAGGACGTGACCCAACAGGCCAGGGCGATCGCCGCTCAGTTTGCCACTCAACGCAGGGCTGAAGGGGGCGATCGCTTTGGTTCACTCGCCCCTCGCGTTCCCCTCCCCAAGCGCCTCGACTCGCCCGAAAAGCGCGGGGAACAATCCTGGTACGGCGG
>NZ_DVEA01000308.1:0-12873 GCF_015295965.1 Thermoleptolyngbya sp. M55_K2018_002 | reverse complement strand
TGTGGGTAAAAGTGCATTCTGCAAGAAAGAACGAAGAACGAAGAACGAAGAACGAGGACCCTTTCGTCCCTCGTCCCTCGTCCCTCTTCTTTTTTCTTTTTTCTCTCTTCTCTCTTCCTTCTACCCCCCCTCCCTCTCCTGCCGAGTCGGAATTTCAATCCGAAACATTGCGCCTTGACCTGGTTCAGACCTGCATTCCAGAGTACCGCCGTGGCGCTCGGTGACGATCTGGTAGCTGATAGACATCCCCAGTCCCGTGCCTTTGCCAACAGGCTTGGTGGTAAAGAAGGGGTCGAACAGGCGCTTCTGAACCGATTCGGGGATGCCAGGGCCGTTGTCAATCAGGTAAATGGCAACGCGATCGGGCACGATGTATTCCGTGCGGATGGTGATGGTGGGCGAATCGAGGCGATTCCCGCAGAGATCGCTTTGCGAATTGCCCCAGTTTCCTTGCTCCAGGGCCTCGTCGAGCGCGTCGATGGCGTTGCTGAGGATGTTCATAAACACCTGGTTCAGCGAACTGGCGTAGCACTCCACCTTGGGCAGCGAGCCATATTCCCGCACCACTTCGATGGCGGGCTGACCCGGCTTGCCCTTGAGCCGATTCTGCAAAATCATCAGCGTGTTGTCGATGCCCTCATGCAAATCGACAGCTTTGAATTCCGCCTCATCCATGCGCGAGAAGTTGCGGAGCGACATGACGATTTTCTGAATGCGCTCTGCCCCAACCCGCATAGACTTTAGCAGCTTGGGCATATCTTCTAGCAAGAAGTCCAGGTCGGTGTTGCTCAGCAAGTCTTGAATGGCAGGCACGGGGTCAGGATAGTGCTGTTGATAGAGGCGTACCACTTGCAGCAGGTCTTCGGTGTATTCGTTTGCATAGTTGAGATTGCCGTAGATGAAGTTCACCGGGTTGTTGATTTCGTGAGCCACGCCTGCCACCAGTTGCCCCAGTGATGACATTTTTTCGCTTTGAATCAGTTGCGATTGGGTGCGCTGGAGTTCCCAAAGTGTGTTTTGCAATTCGTCAGTTTGTTGGCGCAGTTGGGCTTCCGACTGCTGGAGGGCTTCTTCGGCAAACTTGCGATCGCTGATGTCAAAGCGAATAGCCAGATACTTTTGCACGCGCCCATCCTGGTCGAGCGCGGGCACGATGGTAGTAGATACCCAGTAAAAATGACCTGCTTTGGCGCGATTTTTCACCTCGCCGCGCCACACCTTGCCGCTGCGAATGGTCGCCCACATGTCCCGGAAAAACTCTGGTGGATGATAGCCAGAGTTGATGATGCGGTGGGTTTTGCCGATTAGCTCTGCCTCGCTGTAGCCCGAAATCTCGCAGAGTTTGTCGTTGACGTAGGTAATCACGCCCTGGGGATCGGTAACTGCGAGAATAGCGGCTTGATCCATCGCGAACTGGCGGAACTGGAGTTCCTTCAGCGTTTTCAGGAGGGAATGCTCGGCCCGTTCGCGGATAGAGACAGCCTTTTGCAGTTCATCGACGGTTTCCTGGAGTTCGGCGGTGCGCTCCTCCACGCGAAACTCTAGCTCTTCCTTGGCCTGGCGCAGGGCTTCTTCGGCGTGGTGGCGATCGCTCACCTCCATCGAGATGCCCGTCGTGCCGATGACCTGGCCTGCCTCGTCATACATCGGCGTTTTGGTTGTGCTAAACCAGCGTATGGTGCCGTCTGGCATGGGAAGCTGCTCTTCTAGCGAGAAGATCTGACCCGTGTTCATCACGGCCTGGTCTTCATCCTGGAACATTTGCGCCTTGTCGGTCGGCCAGAGATCAAAATCGGTCTTGCCAAGGAGGGCTTCTGGGGCAATCCCTACTGACTCGGCAAAGGCCTGGTTCACCACCACATGTCGCCCCTGGCAATCCTTTAGCCAGATGCGATGGGGAATGTTGTCCAGTACCGATTTGAACAGGTGTTTTTGGCGGCGCAGTTCTTCCTCGGCCTGCCTGCGATCGGTGACATCGCGAAATGTGCCGACGGCTTTGAGCGGGATGCCGTTTTCGTCGTGAATGGTGACACCGATATCGCGATACCAGCGGCATTCGCCCGTGCGGGTAAACATACGGTACTCCACGTCGTAGGGCGTTTGCCCTGTGGGGTCTTGGATGTGGGCTAGCAGGGCGGCGGTGACCCACTCAGCATCGTCGGGATGGATGCGATCGCTCCAACTGTCTACCCGGTCAGGAAACTCTGCGGCCGTCCGAAAGCCCAACAGTTCCCGAAACTTGGGCGACCACCAGACGGGATTATCGGGATGGTTCAGGTCGCCGTTGATCAGCCCAATTTCCCAAAGCCCTTCATTGGTTGCCTGGTTTGCAAGATCAAACCGGGCGATCGCCGCTTCCAGTTCTGCCTCTCGCCACTTCAGCGCGGTGATGTCTTGAATCGTGCAAACCAGATAGCAGTTGCCCAGCGCGTCCTGAATTCGCGTTTTCTTGGCCAGCACAATTTTGGTCGCGCCGGAGGCATCGGTCATCGACTCTTCGTGAACCTGCGCCTCGCCGCTTTGCAGCACCAGCCGATCCGCCGCTTGAAACTCCGCCGCCTCTGCGGGCAAAAATAGGTCTTGGTCGGATTTTCCCAGAATTTGCTCTCGCGTTAGCCCTGTAAGCTGGCAAAACGCATCGTTGAAATATAAATAGTGATGCCGATCGTCTTTGACGAAAATAGGGTCGGTGATGCCCTCCAGCACCGCGCTCAAAAATCCCTGGGCGCTGCCCAAGGCCGCTGCCACCGTGAGCGGATCGACCGTGCCAGTGGTACTGGTAGGGCGATCGCCAGCAAAGGAACGGTCAGATAACGATGATTCAGATTCAGATAGCGATGGTTCAGGCAGCAATTGAGAAGAAAGAGCCTCGTCTGGAGACATGGGTTCAATGAAGGTCAATAAACTGATTCGGTGAACGCTACAGCATTGTCTTGCAGGGTGAGGTCGCGCTGTCCTAAAAGGGCGGCTCTGAAAGGGCGGCTCTGAAAGGTAGAGGTGCATCACCTCCTGCGGATCTCACGAGCGTCAAAAACGCTGTAGATAGACATGAAACAGACACATCGCCCAATCGCTGGGAGTGGCGCTAGTAGCACCATTGATTGAGTCCAGGCACACTGAATTCTCCAAATGGAATAACCCAGCCAGAATTTCTAGTCAGAATTTCTAGCCAGAATTTCTAGCCAGACCGATTTCTCCATAGGATTCCCAATCTCTTTAATAAACAAAACTCTACAAACTACATCCGGTCGGAGGATGTGGAAATTTCGCAAAATCGCCACGATGAAAGCTCGTTTGATCTTTCCTCAGGTTTGCATTGTGCCTCCTCATCGCCGCTCTGCCGTCCGTCGAACTATCCCAGGCTCTTCCGGTTCTGTTCCTGCGCGCCACCCGCTCCAGCGACTCTTGGCCTATGCCAGGGTCTATCGCCGACAGATCTGGGCCGCCACGGTCTGTTCGCTGATGAACAAGCTGTGCGACCTAGCCCCACCCGCCCTAATTGGCATTGCGGTGGATGTGGTCGTGCAGCAGCAAGCTTCGGTGCTGGCGCGGTTTGGCGTGACCAGCGTGGCCGGGCAGTTGGGGCTGCTGACTGGCATCAGCGCGGTGATTTGGGCCTTTGAGTCGATTTTTGAATATGCCTATGCTCGGCTCTGGCGCAACCTAGCGCAGACTATTCAGCACGACCTGCGGCTGGATGTCTATAGCCACTTGCAATCCCTGGAGATGGAATATTTCGAGAGCAACAGCACGGGGCGGCTGATGTCGATTGTGAATGACGACATCAACCAGCTAGAGCGGTTTTTGGACTATGGCGCGAACGAAGTGCTGCAAGTGGCGGCGACCGTCGTGCTGATTGGCGGGGCGTACTTTATCCTGGCTCCGGGGGTGGCGTGGCTGGCGATGCTGCCGATGCCGTTTATCCTGTGGGGGTCGATCGCGTTTCAAAAGCTGCTGGCTCCGCGCTATGCCGCAGTGCGCGAACAGGCCAGCTTGCTGAATAGCCGCCTGTCGAATAATTTCAGCGGCATTCTCACGATCAAGAGCTTCACCACCGAAGATGATGAGCTAGATCGCATCCGCCAGGAGAGCGAAGCCTATCGCCACAGCAACGAGCGAGCGATCGCCCTCAGTTCGGCTTTTGTGCCGCTGATTCGGATTTTGATCTTGATTGGGTTTAGCGCGACGCTGTTTTTGGGTGGACTGGCGGTGGCGGGGGGCACGCTGTCGGTGGGCAGCTACAGCGT
Organism: Thermoleptolyngbya sp. M55_K2018_002; assembly: GCF_015295965.1. Classification (NCBI taxonomy): domain Bacteria; kingdom Bacillati; phylum Cyanobacteriota; class Cyanophyceae; order Oculatellales; family Oculatellaceae; genus Thermoleptolyngbya; species Thermoleptolyngbya sp. M55_K2018_002. The sequence goes on along the minus strand of NZ_DVEA01000308.1, from coordinate 8,626 downwards.
GCTGGTCTACCTAATTCAGCGATTGCTGTGGCCGCTGACGCGCCTGGGCGAAACGCTGGACCAATATCAGCGGGCGATGGCTTCGACGAATCGCGTGATGGATCTGCTGGATACGCCTGTGGCCAGTCCCCCTGGCTATCGTGCGCTGCCGACGAGCCAGGTGCGCGGCGAGATTGTGCTGCGGGATGTGACCTTTGCCTACCGCGATCGCCCGCCTGTGGTCGAGCATCTGTCGCTGGAGATTCCCGCTGGCAAAACGATTGCCATTGTCGGCTCGACGGGTTCTGGCAAAAGCACGCTGGTCAAGCTGCTGCTGCGGCTGTATGAAATTCAGGCGGGCAGCATCACGCTCGACGGCATCGACCTGCGAGAACTGCAACTGCGCGATCTGCGCCAGTCCATTGGGCTGGTGAGCCAGGATGTGTTTCTGTTTCACGGCAGCGTGTGGGACAACATCACCTACGGCACGCCCCACGCCGCGCCCGCCGAGGTGATCGCCGCCGCCAAAATTGCCGAAGCGCACGAGTTTATCGAGCAGTTGCCGCAGGGCTACGAAACGATCGTCGGTGAGCGCGGTCAGAAGCTCTCTGGCGGACAACGCCAGCGATTGGCGATCGCCCGCGCCGTGCTAAAAAATCCGCCCATCCTGATCCTCGATGAAGCCACCTCAGCCGTAGACAACGAAACCGAAGCCGCCATCCAGCGATCGCTCGAAAAGATTACCCAAAATCGAACCACTGTGGCGATCGCCCACCGCCTTTCCACCATCCGCAACGCCGACCGCATCTACGTGATGGAATACGGCAAGCTGGTGGAGCAGGGAACCCACGAATCACTGCTGGACGAGGGCGGCATCTATGCCAGCCTGTGGCGCGTCCAGGAAGGGCTGAGCCATACGCCCAAACGTGCGTGAAGTTTTTCCAACCTTTATGCGTAAATTCTCAACGACATTCATGAATTTCTAAGAGTTGCCTTAGCGAATTCCCAGCTTTTGCCTTCGACAGATTTTCATAATGGGGAATATCTAGAAATTGTGCTTAGCAACCTGGAAAAAATTTCCTCTGATATCTGCATCTGTGCAATAGGCAAAATGGCATCCCATACGCAGTGGATTACGCTCACCAGTGCTAGCTTTCGGCATGAGGTCTTGAATGCAAATACGCCAGTTCTTGTCGATTGCTGGGCAAGCTGGTGTACTGCATTTCATCAAATCAATCCTGTTGTGTGTGGAGTGGCGATTGATTTTTCAAAACACATTAAGTTTGGGCGACTTGATGTTGCGATCGCCCAAGACTGGGCAACTTGCTACAGAATTCGAGCAGTGCCGACGCTGCTGTTCTTCAAAGAAGGCCAGGTAATCGACCAAGTTGTGGGGGGACTTTCTGAAGCCGAGTTGAATCGTAGGCTGATCAGCTTGATTGCTCTCAGAACCGTCAGCAGGAGCCGCGTTTCCTGTCTATGAAACTCTCACAATTTCATCAACTGCCTGTCGAACTCCAGGCAGTAGCTTCGTTTTGCAACTTAGAAACTGGGCAAATTCTGTTTGATCGGGGCGAACCTGTCGAAGCTGTTTATAGTTTGGAATCGGGCTGTATTCAACTGCTCAACTATACCGAAGAAGGGCTGCAAATTAACCACTACAGCGTTCGACCGGGGGAAAGTTTTGCGGAGGTTGCGCTATTTCATGAGCGCTATGTTTGTACGGCGATCGCCAACCTGCCATCTCGAATATTAGTACTACCAAAATCTGCCTTTCTCAAAGCACTGAAAGCCCATCCTGATTTGGCTGAAACATTTATGGCGCAGCTTGCAAAGCGCTTGCATGAAAGCAAGATTTTGCTGGAATTGAGAAGTATTCGCTCAGCCCGACGACGAGTGCTGCACTACCTACAGCTCAACGTTCAGCCCGACGGCATTACCGTGAATCTTGATTTGCCGTTGAAAGATATTGCAGATGATTTGGGACTCACCCCCGAAGCCCTCTCACGCGCCCTAAAGCAGCTTCACAAAGAAGGGGTCATTGCTCGAAGGAAACAAAAGGTAACGCTAAATGGCGAAAGGTAACATTCCGTCAAGAATCATCCAAACTTGATCCTAATCAAGGTGGAGCCTGGGCGTAATTCCTAAACTTCAGGAAGTCTTAAGACTTTATTTAAGAATTTAAGACTTTGCCCCTTTGCTCAAGGCGTTGCTATGGATCTACAAGATTTCTATGCCTATAGGAATGACGGTCGGGTTTTAGAGTCTCTGGTTTCGTTGAGTTATCGCTCTGGCGATTTGCGTGGCTATTTACACGACGTTGCCCACGGCGTTAGCTGCTTGCTGCATTCTGACTGGTCGATTGTGACGATTTCTCAGGGCGAAATGGGTCACGTCATTGCCAACAGCTTTGAGCAAACAGCTATCGGTCAGCCTGTGTGTGAGCATCAAACTCTGGAAAATCAGATTCGCCAGACAGGGCGATCGCTCATTATCGAAAATGTTGAACAGATTGAGAATGGCGCGACAGCCGGGATGCTGCACTGCTGCCCGCCAGAGGATTATCGCTGCTATATCGGTGTCCCGTTGAGAACCGCGCAGGGTGAAATCAGCGGCACAATTTGCTCATTTTTTAGAGAGCCGCGACAGTTCACAGAAGCAGAAATTCACACTGTCGAAGTGTTTGCAGAACAGGCCGCCATTGCCATTGATAACTATCGCCTCTACCAGCAGCAAAAGCGGTTTAACGCACAATTGGCACAAGAAATTGAAGATCGCGCTCAAGAGCTAAGGATGGCTCAGGCAAGACTGGTCGAGCAGGAGCGGCTGGCGGCAATTGGTGAGTTGGCGGCGATGATTGTGCATGAAGTTAGAAACCCTTTAACTACGATTGTGATGGGGCTAAAACATGCCGCCAGTCGCCTTTCTGAAACCGCTTCCTATGAGCGGCTCCAGCTTTCTCTTAGCGAAGCAGACCGATTGCAGAAGCTGCTCAACGAAATCTTGCTGTATGCAAAGCCTCAAGTGTTGCAGCTTTCGAGAATCAATATTGGCGAGTTTTTGAATGGTGTGCTGAAACAAGTTCTCGAAATGCCGGAAGCCAGCGAACGGCATCTTGACCTGATCAACACAGTGCCCAGTCTGGAAATTTTGGGGGATAGAGACAAGCTTAAGCAGGTGTTTATCAACCTGTTTCGCAATGCCTATGAGGCGATCGCCCCCGGAGAAAGGGTGCGCTGCGAAATTAGTCGCTGGGCTGACTCAGAAGCCGTGAATATTCGGGTTCACAACTACGGAACGCCGATTCCAGAGGCAATTTTGCCAAAGCTAACGCAGCCGTTTTGCTCTACCAAGCCGAACGGCACTGGGCTGGGGCTGGCTATTGTCAAGCGGATTGTCTCCGATCACGGTGGAGAACTGCGGATTCAGTCTGTTGCGGCAACGGGCACCACGGTCGATGTGCAGCTTCCAATCGCCAAACTCTAAAGTCGATTCTTTATTTTGTGACAACCTCAAGACAGGTGGTTTTGCCCTGAGAAAGGGGTCGAATTTGGGCATTGCCTGACTTGATGTGCAGGTTGACTGTGACAGTTTTGCAAAGTCGTTATTTAATAGGAGATAAGCCGCGCATGAGGATGATAAACGGTGCGATCGCCCTTGGACGAGGTAGTACAAAACCTCTCGCAAGACCCCAATTTGCTTCGCATCAAGAAGTTGCTGATTTACGCCAGCCAGCAAACTTGGGAGCGAGATCTGCTCAAAATTCAGCAGGCAGACCTGTATCCGCTGGTGCAAGACCTGCGGGCACAGTATCCCACGCGCCAAATTCTAGAAGCGCACCTGACCGCCCTCGTCAATACGCTCAGTAAAGCCACAGAATATACCCTGGTGGCCAACGCCGCGCTCGGCCATCTAGAGCCGCTCTATCCGGCAAACGAGTCGCTGGCGATCGCCACGCGCCCCCAAGACTATCAGCAGGTTGCTGCCCAGTTTCAGCAAGATGCCAACAGCGCCCGCATCAAAAAGCTGCTCTTTGCAGCCTGCACCCAGACCTGGGAAAATGACCTCCAGGTCTTGGGCCAGCACTCCCTGGCCGAACTGGTGGAGCGACTCCACCGATTGACCGCTACGCCCCAGACCCTCGATGCCATCCTCACCAGCATCGTCCGCACGCTCAATCGCCAAACCGAATATACTCGCGTAGCCCAGACGATTATCTATGCCTTTGCGCCGCTCTACGGCGATATGCTGGAGGTCACCCAGGCTAATCTGGGGCCGTCCGCCTCGCCGCCTACTGATGAAACGCGCATACACAACTCGGTTGCGCCGCCCGCCAGTGCTACACGCTCTGTTGCTATAGACTCTACCGGCGCTGGAGCAGGAGAGTCTGTGGCTGCAAATCTCTCGTGTTCGCCTGTTGAAGCCTACCCGTCTACATCGTCCTCTCAGCCACGACTGACACTGGATGACTCGGCCTTGTGGAGCGATCTGCGGATGACGCTGATGAAATTCAGTAACCCACTGCGGGCAAAGCTGCTGCTGTATACGGTGTTATACGAACCCCTGCCGCCGGGTCTGCAAGCCTGGACGCACCTGAAAGGCTACGACCTGGACACAATGCTCAAGCAGTTGTGGCAACAGTATTCTTCGTTTGATGCGCTCAGTGCCGAGTTGGGAAAAGCCGCTGATTTACTGGCTGATCTGGAGTCTGCGGGCGATCGCCCTGCCGCCGCTCACGCCAACCCTTACCAGCCCGTGGCCAGCGCCCTCCTGCGAGCGTTTCAGCCGTTCTACCCCAGTTCATCTCTAGCGCAGACCGATTTGCCAGCAGCCTCAAACGGACACAGCATGGGCGATCGCCCCGCCTGCTCCACCCCCGCCAGCGACGACCCCACGGGCATCATCAGCCATCCCGAACTTAGCTAAAACCGCCCACAGTCCATCAAGTTCTAACTGCCACCCCTCCCTTCATGACCCCCCAGGAACTGCTCCAGCGCTATGCTCAACGCGAAACTCACTTCAGCGGCGAGAACCTGGCCGGAGCCTGTCTCAGCTACGCCGACCTGATCGGGATCGACCTCAGCCGCGCCGATTTGCGCCACGCCAACCTCGCTCTCGCCTATCTCAATCGGGCAAACCTCAGCAAAGCCACGCTCGATCACGCCACCCTCAGCGGCATAAACCTCAGTCAAGCCACGCTCACCGGAGCCAGCCTCAATGATGCCGATCTGCACGGCGCAATCCTGACCGGAGCCGACCTCCGCAGCGCAGCCCTGACCTTAGCAGATTTACTCGATGCCAACCTCAGCGATGCGGATTTGCGAAATACCGACCTGAGTGGCGCAAATCTAACGGGTGCTTGCCTGCGCGGAGCCAATCTGCGCGAAGAAAACCGTCGCTACACCGCCAACCTCCGCGGCGCAACACTCCGCAAAGCCGACCTGCGCGGCGCAAACCTGACGGGTGCAGACCTAGCACGGGTAGACCTGCGCGAAGCCGACCTCAGCGAAGCCACCCTCCGCAGCGCCACCCTCAGCGGGGCCGACCTCAGCGGCGCGAACCTGCGCGGAGCCTTCCTCACCGAAGCGGATCTGTCCCAGGCCTACCTGCGCTCTGCCAACCTGACCCATGCCAAGCTAGAACGTGCCATCCTCACCGAAGCCGACCTCCAGAATGCGGTCTTGCGAAGCGCCATTCTGCCCGATGCCCAAATGACCCGCGCCGAGCTACAGGACACAATTCTCGCCTTTGCCCAACTCAGCCGTGCCGACCTCAGCCGCGCCAACCTCCAGGGGGCAGACTTGCAGCACGCCCAACTCACCGATGCCTACCTGGCCAGAGCCAGCCTAGTCAATGCCAATCTCAGCAATGCAAACCTGGTGCGAGCAGAACTCAGCAGCACCGATCTGGCTGGTGCAATTCTCAAAGGCGCAACCCTGCCGGATGGATCAGACGGTTCGTAATCCAGGCTTTCCCAGACGTGACTCCTGGAGCATTACACGTTCAGGAATCCGTACAAGACTGCAAGAGTGGCAACCCAAAATCCCCAATCCCCAATCCAAAATCCACTCTAGAACCTTCGTCCCAAAAGCCGCTGCCGCACGCCGTCCGCAATTTTCTGCCCCAGGTACTCTGGAATCAGGTTCTCATTGGGCCCCAGCAGATACAGGATGAGCCGCGTCCGTCCGCGCCACACCAGTAGGTTTGCGTTAACCACCAGCAGGTCTTCCTGCCAGATCGCGTACATCACCTTATAGAACAGTCCCGGCTGGTTGTCTGCCTCAATCAGCAGCGCAGGCAGGTGAAACACTGGGTCCACATAAAACTCGGTTTCCACCTGTTCCAGACCAGCATCCAGGTTAAATTCGACCGCCAGCATCTCTTCTACTTCAAAGCGGCCGCCCAGCGCCTCTCGAATGGCCCGACAGACATTCTCTGCCGTCTTTTCGCTCAGCGCCTTGCCGCTCCGCGCCACTACCAGCTTGATAAACACCAGCATCGGCGGATAGATCTGGCCATACAGGCTGAGTCCGTGGATGGTTAGCCCATAGGCTGCCAGCACGCCAAAGATGTCGCTGAGCAAAAACGACTGGTTGCGGTAGGCAAAGTGCAAGGCGCTCTTATTGCCCTCTGGCTTGATTTCAATAACGGCCTGACGGCTTTTATAAAGCTGATAGGCCAGGCGCAGGTTTTGAAGCTGGATCTCACTGCTGACAAATTGCTCATAAAACTGTGGAAACGCCCGGTTAAAGCGTTTCAAAAGTTCCAGCGTCGTTGGTTTTAAGCCCGGAGCCATATCTGGGGAAAGCCCTTGTGTGCCCACATGATGGATTTTGAGTCGATTCCTGAGGCTCGACAGAACTGCTGACGGGGCATTCAGCCGTCTGAGGGTCAGGATGATCGCAATTTCGCCAGTAGGCGACGCAGTAATGCGCTTCTATCTTAGAAAACCCTAACTGTAGGTCAATCTCTCACAAATTGCACCCCTACATTCGGTGAATTTGCGACCGGGGACATCAAAATGTGGGGTCGATGTGGGGTCGAAACGTGGGATCGAAACGTAGAGTTGAAATTTGGGGTCGAAATTTGGGGTCGAAATGCAGCAGCCTTTTTGGGAACAAGAGAGGAACGCTATACTATGCTAATACTGCTGTCCCAATCTTTTGTCTAGGCTACGCACTCGCATGGGCTTCTGGAAAAGCTTATTCACTGCTTCTGATGCTGCCGCTGCGTCCAGACCGGCCCAACCTGAGGGACAGGTGGCACCCGTAATGACGACGACGAGCGGGTCTCGGATTTTTTTTAGCACCGATCGTGAGATTGACCTCTACGAGCTAGAGGAGTTGTGCGATGCGGTGGGCTGGTCGCGGCGACCGCTCCGCAAGGTCAAAAAGGCGATTCAGCACAGCTTTTTGGTGGTGTCGATGTGGGAGCAGCGGGGCGCTCAGCGACGACTCATTGGCTTTTCTCGCGCTACGTCCGACCATGCCTTTAACGCCACAATCTGGGATGTGGTGGTGCATCCTGATTTTCAGGGCAAGGGGCTGGGTAAGGCGCTGATGAAGCAGGTGATCAAAAAGCTCCGCAGCGAAGACATTAGCAATATCACCCTGTTCGCCGATCCGCATGTGGTGGAGTTTTATCGGCATCTGGGCTTTATGTCTGACCCGGAAGGGATTAAGGGAATGTTTTGGTATCCCGATTAAGTCTCGATAAGTCTTTGGAAGAGACACGGGAAGATTAGCGCTGGTGGCACTGTAGGAAGGGCTTTGAATGGCTTTAAGAAGCGGGCACAACTCTAGCGGCGGGACGGGCTAAGCTGACGCGCCTGCTCGACCCAGAGCGATACGTTGCCGAGCGGTGGGCAGAGATCTTGGCGCTGCATGGTGGCGATTTGCAGCCGCATGAGTTGGCGGTGGAGTTTGGGCAGTGGGGTGTCTGCAAGCTGCTGGACGGAAATGATTCCCGTGTGGAGCAGCAGCCCGCAGTAGGTACAGCCGACGGCAGGAATGCGGGCCAGGTCGCATAGGGCGGCCCATTTGTTGACGTATTTGGGATGAAGCTGGAGGTGCGCTGCCAGGTTGTGCCGCTGGGCGGGGGTCTGGGTGCGCTGCCAGAACGCTAGGGTGGTTTTGAAGCCTGCCCGATGGAGCAAGTCTAGGTTTTCGGCGCTGAGGCCGGGGAGTTGGGCGATCGCCCAGTTGCAGGAGCGAATGGGCTGGGGCAGGGTTTCGCGAGATTTGGGCGGCATTTTAGTCGGTTTGGTTGATCGTTTTGGTTGATCGTTCCGGGGCGTTGGGCGGGCGGGCGGTCAGATGCAGACTACGAGCAGTGGCATAGCGGGCGGCAGGCTCCAGATCCATCATGACATGGGCACAAGGCGTGAGGGAGGAATTCCTCTGGCAGGCTGGATTGTTGCAAAATTCCTAAGAATTGTGAGGAATTGACTACAAATGGCGGTTCTCCGGATCGCCAGAGGGCACGCTAAGCGGGTTAAACTGTATCTAAGGATACTTTCTACTCCTGGGTGCGCTTTTCTTTCGGTTTTCTGGTCTGGTTGCCTGCTGGATCAGGAGATCGCTGAGTTAGTTCGCCGTTTGCGTTTGTACCGTTTGCTCCTGGTTTAGACACCTATGAAACCGACTCA
>NZ_DVEA01000304.1:0-2335 GCF_015295965.1 Thermoleptolyngbya sp. M55_K2018_002 | reverse complement strand
AGCCCCGCCGAAATTAACCAGCACCTCGAAGAACTGACCCAAACCACTGCGATTGACGAGTTCTGGATCACCGATCGCAATAGTCAGGTGGAGTATAAAAACCAGTCTGCTCAGGGAATTCAGCAACCCCAGGCCAGTAGCTTTCAATCTTTGCTGACGGGCGGCGCGGCAACGGTCGATGTGGACGCGCGGGCGCGAGACACCGACGGCAAGATGTTCAAGTATGTGGCCGTCACTGGGGTCGATCAGCCCCGCATTGTGCAAATCGGGCACGATGCCGAAATCCTTAAAACCCTGCCCCAGCAGATTGGGCTGGAGCGCCTGACCAATGAACTGGTGGATGGCGATGCGGTGGTGGGTATTCGGATTGTCGATCGCCAGCTCAACAACCTGGCCCGCAGCGTCACTTCCAGTAGCGGCAATATTGTCAACCTGTCGGCGGGCGATCGCACTAAGCTAATTCGCGTGTTGGAAACTGGACAGTCCGACACCTACCTAGACGAAAACCTGCTGAAGGTCGCCGTGCCGATTCGAGGCAACGCCAACTGGATTCAGGGGGCAACGCTGGTCTATCTATCCACCGATTCTCTTCGCAGCGCCCTCCAGCGCGATCTGTATCATGTTGCCCTGGCCTCAACGGGCATCATGGCCGCTGGCCTGTTGGGGTCGCTGCTCCTGTCGCGGCGCGTCACCCAGCCCGTCGCCCGCCTCACCGATGCCGCCGACGCAATCAAATCCGCCATCAAGACCGAAGAGTTTGACACAGAAACTCTGGCAGATGTGGCCAGCCGCCGAGATGAACTGGGCACGCTGGCGCGAGTGTTTCAGCGGATGGTAGGCGAAGTGCGCGATCGCGAGCAGGGGCTACACCAGGCCAAAGCCGAACTGCACCGCCGCGAAGAATATTTTCGCTCCATCATCGAAAACACCTCCGACATTGTAATGCTGCTCAGCGCCGACGGCCAGTTCCGCTACAGCAGCCCCGCCCTCAAAGCCGTCCTGGGCTACGAGCCGCAAAATGTGTACGGCAAGCCCCTGCTTGAGTTCGTCCATCCTGACGACCACACCACCGCCCGCATCGCCCTCAGCCACGCCGTCCACCAGCCAGGAATTACGCTGCCATTTCAGATCCAACTGCGACGCATTGACGGCTCCTGGGCCCGACTAGAGGCCGTGGGCACAAACCTATTGGATAATCCTGCGGTGGAAAGCATCATCCTCACGCTGCGCGACATCACCGAGCGCCAGCGGGCCGAGGAACTGCTGCGGCAAAAGGAAACGGCAGAGCAAGCAAACCGCGCCAAGAGCCAGTTTTTGGCGAACATGAGCCACGAACTCCGCACGCCGCTCAACGCCATCATTGGCTACAGCGAAATGCTGCAAGAAGAGGCAGAAGACCTGGGACAGGAGGATTTGGTTCCCGATTTGCAGAAAATCCACACCGCCGGACGACACCTGCTCAGCCTAATCAACGACATCCTCGATTTCTCGAAAATCGAAGCGGGCAAGATGGATTTGTATCTGGAGAAGTTTTGTCTGCCCGATTTGATTAACGAGGTTGTCCACACAGTCAGCCCGCTGGTCAGCAAGAACGACAATACCCTGGTGGTGGTTGCTGATCCCCAGCTAGACACGATGCACGCCGACCTGACCAAGGTGCGGCAAAATCTGCTGAACCTGCTGAGTAACGCCGCCAAATTTACCGAAAACGGCACGATTACGCTCACAGTCGAAAAGCACCTGCATCCCAAAACAACTCAACCCGCAATTTGCTTCCAGGTAACGGATACAGGCATCGGCATGACCGAGGCGCAGATGGAAAAGATGTTCCAAGCCTTTACCCAGGCAGACGCTTCGACCACGCGCAAGTATGGCGGCACGGGGCTGGGGCTGGCGATCGCCCAGCGGTTTTGTCAGATGATGGGGGGCAATATCACCGTCACCAGCACCCTGGGCAAGGGCAGTACGTTCACCATGACGCTGCCCCAGGTCGTTCATCATCCTGATGCTGCGCCCGATGCTGACGCAGATCAGATGGCATCGGTTGACGAGGGCGATGATTTTGGAGAGAGTCCGCCCCGCCCCGATTGCCCAATTCTGGTGATCGACGACGACCCGGCGATTCACGACCTGCTCCGCCGCCAGCTTGCCCGCGAGGGATATACCGTCCACAGCGCCCTCACCGCCGAGGAAGGGCTGGCCCTGGCGCAAAGCATCCGCCCTATCGCCATTACGCTAGATGTGATGATGCCCAAAATGGATGGCTGGATGCTGCTGTCGGCGTTTAAGAGCGATCCAGACCTGGCGGGCATTCCGGTGATCATGCTGACGATGC
>NZ_DVEA01000416.1:0-2338 GCF_015295965.1 Thermoleptolyngbya sp. M55_K2018_002 | reverse complement strand
CGCCTGATACAGAGACTTGGCAAGCGCTCCCATGTGGCTACGCCCCTGCTGCTTGGCGCGGTTTGGGGTCTGTTTCCCTGCGGATTTCTCTACGCAGCCCAGATCAAGGCAGCCGACACAGGCAATCCCTGGCTGGGCAGCGCCACCATGCTAGCCTTTGGGCTGGGGACGCTGCCGACGATGCTGGGCGTGGGCACGTCTGCGGCATGGCTGAGCGCCGATCAGCGCAGCCAGTTTTATCGACTGGGCGGCTGGGTGACGCTGAGCATTGGTCTGTTGACGCTGCTGCGGACGGGCGACACGATGACGGACTTCACTGGCCACGCCAGCTTGCTCTGCCTGATGCTGGCGCTGGTGGCTCGGCCCCTCAGCCGTCTCTGGAGTGGGCTGCTGAGGGTACGGCGGGCGCTGGGGGTGGGCGCGTTTGTGCTGGCGGCGGCGCACACGCTGCACATGGCGGAACACACCTGGGGCTGGAACTGGCAGGCGATCGCCTTCATGCTGCCACAACACCAAGGGGCGATCGCCGCTGGAGCCGCCGCGCTGCTGGCGATGCTCCCCGCCGCCCTGACGAGCTTCGACCGAGCGCAAAAGTGGCTGGGGGAAACCTGGCGGCCGCTGCACCTGCTTTCGGTTCCTGCCCTGCTGCTGGCTACGATTCACGCGATCGCCATCGGTTCTACCTACCTCGGCGTGTCGCCTACGGGGTGGCACTGGGCAGGGGCGATCGCCCTCAGTGGGGCAACCCTCAGCGTCTTGCTGCTGCGCGGCCGCTGGGTCTGGAAATGGTTTGGTCAGGAGGAATGGTATGCAGAAGCTCCGTCTCGTCGTTCGTAATGCAAGCCTGCTGGTGCTGCTGGGTCTGTCGATGGCGGCAGGCAGGATTGGTCTGTCCCCCCTTGATCCGGCCAGTGCCCATCAGGTGCAGGTGTCGGGCGAGGTCGGCGGCACGGTGCATATCGAGCCGCGAGACAATCCCCGCGCCGGAGTTGCCAGCCAGGCCTGGTTTGCACTGGCGCGACGTGGCGGCCAGACAATTCCCCTCTCCGCCTGCACCTGCCAGCTCGAGGTTTACGCCCGCCCGCGCCGCCAGGGGGATGCGCCCATTCTGTCGCCCACGCTGCAAGCCGTTTCCGCCGAAGGTCGCCAAGGCATTCCCGGAGCCACTGTCACCTTCCCTCGCGCTGGCGCTTACGAGCTAGTCTTGCGCGGCCGCCCCGTCACGTCGGGCACGTTTACGCCGTTTGAACTGCGGTTTCCGGTGACAGTGGCAAGGTAGTGGGGACAATGGGGACTGGCGGGATCGGTCATGGCAGGGTAGGTAAGGTAAAATAATGCCTCAGGACTTCACTCCTTCTCTCATGCTTCCCGATGTCTTCCCACTGGTTTACCGGACGCACGGCTATTCTGGCGACCATGCATCGCAAGGAGGCGGCGATCGCCCCCCTCCTCACGTCCGCGTTTGCCCTAGAAATAGTGGTTCCCAGCGGCTTCGACAGCGACCAGTTTGGCACTTTTACCCGCGATATCAAGCGGCCGGCAGATCAGCTAGCGACGGCGCGGCTCAAGGCAATGCACGCACTGGAACATCTGGGGGCAGCGCTGGGAACAGAGTTGGCGATCGCCAGCGAGGGCAGCTTTGGGCCCCATCCGCTGATGCCCTACGTACCGCTCAATCGAGAACTGGTGCTATTGGTCGATCGGCGGCATGGGCTGGAGATCGCGGGCCACGCCGCTACGCCAGACACCAACTATAGCCATCAGCAGGTAGACAGCTTGGAGGCGGCGCTGAAATTTGCCCAATCGGCAGGGTTTCCCAGTCACGGGCTGGTGGTGATGCCTGCGGCAGAGGGCAGCGACCCCACGGAGATACACAAGGGCATCACGCAGGAAGATCAGTTCCGAGAAATCGTGACCGCGACCCTCAAGCGCCACGGCCGCGCCCATCTGGAAACCGACATGCGGGCCATGATGAACCCCACGCGGATGAAGGCAATCGCCCTCGCAACGCAAGACCTGATCCGCAAGCTGCAACAGACTTGCCCCCAGTGCCACGCGCCCGGTTTCGACGTGGGCGATCGCCAGCCCGGATTGCCCTGCGCCCTTTGCCACGCGCCCACAAGCCTGACACTAGCCGCCCTCTACCGCTGCACCCAGTGCGGTTTTACTGAAACCGTGCGCTATCCCGACGGTCAGGACTTTGCCGACCCGGCCCAGTGTACCTACTGCAACCCCTAGCCTGGGCGGAACAGTGAGCATTCCAGTAGGGCGTTGTTGCATGAAGGGAGGGTTGCGGGCGGGAGAGACATGGTAGATTTCAGTTACCACACAAAAACCT
>NZ_DVEA01000181.1:0-2346 GCF_015295965.1 Thermoleptolyngbya sp. M55_K2018_002 | reverse complement strand
CTCCCAAACCTGTCCTAAACCCTCTTCCCTCTTCCTTTTTTCGTTCTTCCCTCTTCATTCTTCCCTCTTCGTTCTTCCCTCTTCCCTCTTCGTTCTTCGTTCTTCCCTCTTCCTTCTTCCTTCTTCCCCATGTCCTCTGCCCGCCCCATCCGCCCCATCAACCACCCCCTGCGACTGCTGCTGTACCTGGAATGGAGCCTGTTGGCGATCGCCTTTTTGAGCGAACTGGTGGGGCCGCTGTTTCCGGGGCCCAGGATGCCACGGGGAATTGCTCCAGAGCCGCCCTTTAGCTGGGTGTCGCCGCTGGATATTGCCTGCATCGTAGGCTTTGGGCTGATGGGGCTGCGGCTGCCTACGGGGCAGATGGCCACGCGCATCGGGTTTGTGCTGCTAGAGGGGGTGCTGATTTTGCTGGCAACGGCGGGCGATCTGCGGGAAATGCGGCTGTTTTCATTTCTCGTCGTGGTGTTTGCGCTGAGGAGTTGCCTCATCTTTGCGCTGCCGGGCCGCCTGATGACGACGGGCATTGCCTACGGGCTGTTTCTGGCGATTTTGACGCAGCGCTTGCGGGAACTGGCGGATCGAATTCCGATCAACTGGCGCGATCGCCCACGGGGGCTGCCTGCCTGGAGCTTTGCCTATAGCTCGGCGCTGCTGCTGGGACTGACGCTGGTCTTTTTGCTGCTGCTGGTGGATGCCCTGCTGACGGAGCGCCAAAGCCGCGAAAAGCTGGCAGCCGCCAATGCCCAATTGCGAAACTATGCGCTGCGGGTGGAAAAGCTGGCCATGGCCCAAGAGCGCAGCCGTATCGCCCGCGAAATCCATGACTCGCTGGGGCACTCGCTGACGGCACTGAACCTGCAAGTGGAAGGCGCACTAAAACTGTGGCAGAGCGACCCGCAGCGGGCGCACCATTTTTTAAAAGAAGCAAAAGTGCTGGGTTCTACGGCGCTTCAGGACGTGCGGCAGTCTGTGGCGACGATGCGGGCCGATCCCTTGCAGGAGCAGTCTCTAGAAGCGGCGATCGCCCTCCTTGCCCGCAACGTCGAACAGGTCACAGGGGTCGCACCCATCTGCCAAATTCATCTTGATGCCCCCCTGCCTCCAGATCTCTCCACCAGCCTCTATCGCATTGTGCAAGAGGCGTTTACCAATATCTGCAAATACGCCCGGCCCTCGCAAATTTTGCTGGATTTGCAGGATACGGCCGCGACGCTGCACCTGCTGATTCAGGATGATGGCGTGGGTTTTGATCCGGCTCAAAATCGCACGGGCTTTGGGCTACAGAGTATGCGCGAACGGGCCGAGTCGCTGGGTGGCATCTTTGACCTGCAAACCTCCCCAGGCCAGGGCTGCACCATTACAGTTCACATTCCGCTAGAGAGGATCGTCCCATGATTCGTGTCGTTCTGGCTGATGATCAGCATTTGATTCGTCAGGGCATGAAAGCGCTGCTTGAACTGGAAGCTGATTTGCAGATCATCGGTGAGGCAGAAAATGGTCAGGTTGCGGTGCAGCAGGTTGAACAACTGCATCCTGACTTGGTGCTGATGGACATTCGGATGCCCGTGATGGATGGCGTGGCGGCAACGGAGGCGATCGCCCGTCAGTTTCCCAGCACCAAAGTCCTGATTCTCACCACATTTGACGATCAGGAATATGTCACCGCTGCCCTGCAAAAGGGCGCAACGGGTTACTTACTCAAAGACACGCCCTCCGAAGACTTGGCCGAAGCTATTCGCGCCGCCCACAAAGGCTACACCCAGATCAGCCCTGGCATTTTGCCGAAACTGCTGGCCCAGGTTGCGCCGTCGCCCACGCCCGCCCTTGCCCCGCCCGACGGATTCTCCAGCCTCACTCCCCGCGAGCGCGAGGTGCTGGTTCTTGTTGCCCAGGGAGCCAGCAACCGCGAAATTGCCCAGGCACTTTACATTTCGGAGGGCACGGTCAAAAACCACGTTACCAATATTCTGAACCGCCTGGAATTGCGCGATCGCACGCAAGCTGCCATCCTGGCTAACACGTTTCTCGACTGGCTGACCTGATGGGCCCTGCCTAAAAATCTGCCCCAACTGCCAAACGGCAATGTTATGATGTAGGGCGATCGCTGGTGTAGCTCAGTTGGTAGAGCAGCTGATTTGTAATCAGCCGGTCGCAGGTTCGAGTCCTGTCACCAGCTTTGGCCGGAAGCCACTTCACTCACTCGATTATTTCAGGCGTGTTTTAGAGGGTGTTTGAAAAGGTATCGCCTGTAATGTTAAGCCCTCAGAGATCCCCCCTTAGCCCCCCTTAAGAAGGGGGGAAACCGCCTTAAAGTAAAAAGGGGGGAAACCGCCTTAAAGTCCC
>NZ_DVEA01000393.1:0-13170 GCF_015295965.1 Thermoleptolyngbya sp. M55_K2018_002 | reverse complement strand
GGGGATCTTGCACGCTTTGCTACAAACAGTAGGACTTTTCAAACATCCTCTTAAATCCCCCTTGGCTAAGGAGGACTTTGATTAGGGGGTCTTTTCTTACTTATGCCGAGATCAGTTTGCGCTTGAGCCAGATGTCTTCGCGGGCGTGGAGATAGCGCGGATCGGGGCTGAGGGCGATCGCCTGCTCAAAGTTTTCCAGCGCGTTGCCGTAGGCCTGCATTTCGGCAAATAGCAGCCCCCGGTTAAACCAGGCTTGATGATAGTCGGGCTGCATCGCCACGGCGCGGTCGTAGGAATCCAGCGCTTCGGCGTAGCGCTTCAGGCCGCACAGGGCATTGCCACGGTTGTTCCAGGCTTTGCAATAGCTGGGGTCGAGGGCGATCGCCCGGTCAAAGGCTGCCACGGCTTCTGAAAATTGCTCCGTTTCGCACAGGGCGCAGCCGTGTCCGTCCCAAAATTCCGGTTGGTTTTGATTGTGATCCAGATTCATCGTCATTCTTGCCTTGGGTGCAATAGGGTTTCGCAGGGTGCAGGGGGTATGGTTTGCAGGGTGACGGTTCGCGGGTTCGCAATCCGCACTGGCAATTCGCATTTATTCTGCAAATTCATTCTGCAAATTCATTCTGCAAAAAATGGCAGCGCCCTTGGAGACGGCTTTCTAGCCAGCCCAAGTGTGGTTTTCTCCGCCAAATGCGGGCTTCGCCCATTCCGTTTGGCAGGACGTTGGGCCTCAATTCAGAATTTTCTCTGATCTCTGGCGCTTGTCCCCCAGACTCCGCCCTAGGATGAGAGGCAGTTCCCTTGCTGCATGTACCATGACTCCTCCATCGGGCGATCGCCTTTCGAGTTCAACGCGCAAACGGCTGAAGGCGCTGCGGGCACTGGCGGCGACGCTGGGTGTGGCAAGTTTAGCTGTGACAGGGGCAGTTGTGGCGGTGCGCCAGTTGGGGCTGTTGCAAGGTACGGAGTTAGACACCTACGATGCGCTGGTGCGGCGATCGCCCGATCTGGGGCCCGACAAGCGGCTGCTGGTGGTGGGCATTTCCGACCAGGATATTCAATCGCTGAGCCAGCCCGATATCCACGACGGCACACTGGCAGAAGCATTGCAAAATCTGGAGCAGGGGGAACCGCGCGTGATTGCGCTGGATGTGGGGCGCGACTTGCCTGTGGGCGAGGGGCGAGGGGAATTGCTGCGCGTGCTGCGACAGAGCGATCGCATCCTTGCTGCCTGCACCCTCACCAAAGCCAATGAACCCAGCCTTGCACCGCCCCCCGGTGTGCCCGACGAACGGGTAGCCTTTGCCGACCTGCCCTTCGACCCCAGGGGTATAATCCGCCGCGCCAGCTTGGTGATTACCGATCCGCTGCGGTTGCCCCAGGAAACGGCACACCGCTGCAACACGCCCGCCGCCGACAATCCGCTGGTTTCTCTGGGCTTGTCAATGGCGCTGTTTTACTTGCAGTCCGAGAATATTGCCGCTGCTCCTGCCCCCAACGGCGAAATTCAGTTGGGCCAGGCATTGCTGAAACCACTGGCAGCAGGACAGACCGCAGGGTATCGGCGTACAGGCGCGACGGACTATCAGATTATGCTGCGCTATCGCTCGGCACAACATGCCGCGCCCGTAGTCAGCCTGATGGAGGTATTGCAAAACCAGGTGCCCCCTAATCTGATCCGAGATCGCATGGTCATCATCGGCTATACCTCCAGCATCAAGAAGGACCTGTTTCAAACGCCCTACAGTGGCGACCGTGACGGCGGCGAACCCACCCCTGGTGCGATCCTCCACGCCCAAATTGCTAGCCATTTGGTCAGCGCGGCTAAGGGAGAGCGGGCCCTGGTGTGGTACTGGCCGCTGGCAGTGGAAATGCTCTGGATACTGGGCTGGTCGCTGGTGGGCGGGGCGATCGCCTGGTTGATTACCAAAGCCCACTGGTTCCTGATTGCTGAGGGCGTGGCGGTGCTGGTGCTGGCGGGATTGTCGTACCTGCTGTTTCTGCAAGGCGGCTGGGTGCCCCTTGCGCCAGCGGCGATCGCCCTCCTCAGTACGGCCCTCGCCGTCGTGATCCTCGACCGCGCTACCAAAGGCGGCTACACCGAAGCCCTGTTCGAGCAAATGAAAGAAAAAGTGCAGGGCGTGATCAAGCCCACCGTCGAAATCGACCAGGAAAAACGCGCCCGCCAAGTCGCCGAAATCACCGAAAGCAGCTACTTCAAAGACCTCCAGCAGCGGGCCCGGGAGATCCGCGAGCGGCGAGTGCGGGAAGGCGAAGACAGCGGGAAGGCATGATGGGATGGCGGGGAGGCCGCTCTAAGCTCCATCTAACCTCCATCACTTCCGCCAAGCAGGGGATGCATCCCCCTGGTGGGGAACCCTACACTACAGAGGTTCTTGATAAGCGTGGTGGAGAGAGTGTTGGCACGAAAACTGGCGGGGTGGTTGCCGGATCTGGATTTTCGGGTGTGGATTTTGATTGCGGGGCGGCTGCTGTCGCAGGTGGGAACTGGATTCACGCTATTCTATGCGCCGATTTTCTTTGTAAACCGGGTGGGGCTGTCGGCGACGCTAGTGGGCGTGGGGCTGGGGGTCGGGGCGATCGCCGGAGTGCTGGGGCGCGTCCTGGGCGGGTCATTTGCCGATTCCCCAAAGATTGGGCGACGGCGGACGCTGCTCCTGTCGGCGGCGGTGTCGGCAGCGGCCTCGGCCATTCTGGCGGCCACATTCGACTTTCCCACCTTCCTGCTCGGCAACCTGCTGATGGGACTGGGGATTGGGCTATATTGGCCGGCCACCGAAACGGTCGTCGCAGATTTGACCACCATCGACCAGCGCAACGAAGCCTACGCGCTGGCGCGGCTGGGCGACAGTCTGGGGCTGGGCGTGGGCGTGGCGCTGGGCGGCGGGCTGATTGCAGCAACGGGTTCCTATCGGGCGCTGTTTGTGATCGACGCAATGTCCTACGTCATCTTTTTTGGGATTGTGTATCGGGCGATCGCCGAAACCCGCAATCCCACCCAGGCGCATCAGTCCATGCTGAAAAGCTGGAAACAGGCCCTCAGCGACGGCAGTCTGCTGATTTTTACCGTCGTGTGTACGCTGTTTACTACCTATCTGGCGTTGCTCAACAGCGCCTTGCCGCTTTACTTTGCCAACTTTGTGCCGACTGCGGCGGGACGCGGATTTTCCACCAGCACCATTAGCGTCTTGTTTTCGAGCTATGTAGCGCTGACGGCACTGACGCAGCTTCCGGTGATTCGCAAGCTGCAAGGACTAACCCAGCCGCAAATGCTGATCGTGTCGGCGATGTTTTGGGGCGCGGGGTTTGGGCTAGTTTGGGCGACGGGTATGGCGCGAGTGATGCCGCTGGGCTGGGCAGTGCTGGCGCTGGTGCTGATGGCGATCGCCACGGCTGCCTACACCCCAGGAGCCGCCTCGCTCGTCGTTGCGCTGGCTCCAGCAGAATTGCGTGGGGTGTATCTTTCGGTCAATTCACTCTGCTGGGCAGCGGGCTACTTCATTGGCCCGGTTCTGGGTGGTTGGGCGATGGATGGCACGGCTCAACTCGTACACGGTTTCTGGATCGCCTGCGCTGCCAGCATTCTGCCTTCCATCTTGACGTTGCACTATTTGGACAACCGGATTCGCCAGGAAGGACGACACGACCGCCAGAGTGATATGGGGCGCTAGGGTTATGCGGGGAATCCACGGCTGCCTTAGTGCGCGATTTAGCGGCGGCGTTCCTGCAATTTTTGATACACCGCTCGCAGATCTACCTTATGGTGGGCCAGGGCAACCAGCGTATGGTAGAACAGGTCGGCTACTTCTCCGGCGATCGCCCCTGGGTCGTCATCTTTGCAGGCCATCACCACTTCAGCGGCCTCTTCGCCAATCTTTTTGAGAATTTTGTTGTCTCCACCCGCCAACAGCTTGCAGGTGTAAGAGTCTGGGTTGGGATGATCTCGGCGATCGCAAATCACCTCAAACACCTGCGATAGCGTATCAGCAGGCGGAGGGGCGATCGCCCCGTCGATTTGATGAAAACAACTGCGCTCCCCGGTATGGCAGGCAACGTCGCCCACCTGTTCCACGCTCACCAGCAGCGCATCGCTGTCGCAGTCATATCGCAGCGCCTTGACGTGTTGTAGATGCCCAGAGGTTGCGCCTTTATGCCACAACGCAGCGCGAGAACGACTCCAAAACCAAGTTTCGCCCGTTTCGATAGTTTTTTGCAGCGACTCGCGGTTCATCCACGCCATCATCAGCACCGTGCCATCCAGATAGTCCTGCACAATGGCTGGCACCAGCCCCGCCTCGTTATAGCGGATCTGATCTAAAGGAATTGGAGAGTCCTGCGCCTGTTGCCCAATCATGACCGCTACCCCGTCGTGCGTCAATTTGTCTCAATTGGTAATTGATCGATTCTTGTCGATCACTTGTAAATCATTGGTTGTGATAAATCATTGGTTGTGATCGATCAATTCCTGTCGAAAATTCTGTTGAAAATTCTGTCTAAGCTATCTAACTAAAAGGATTTAAAAGTCATGATGGGACAATTACAACCGCCTCGACGTGGGCAAGCTGGCGATTCCCGTAGGGATTGCTTCGCGAATCGCCTTCCACCCGCGTCACCGCCCACCGCAGCGGCTCACCGTAGGCCAGCAGAGCTTGGGCGATCGCCGTCTGCAACTCGCCCAACTCGTCGCCCAGATAAACTTCGACCGTTACCAACTCAAGCCTCATTGCCAGCCCCAGTCCGTTAAATCCTGACTCTCGGTTTCTGATGCCGATGCTCAATCCCTATTTTTGGAACTGACCAAACTGCAATTCATATACCGTATCTTCCTTCTCCGTCTCCAGTTTCAAGTCCGATCGCGGATAGGCAACACAGAGCAACGCAAACCCCTGAGCTTGCAGTTCTGGGCTAATGCCCATGCCGTCACCCTGCTCCACCGTGCCCGATAGCAATTGCGCGGCACAGGTTGTGCAAACCCCCGCATTGCAGGAGGACGGCAGCTCCAGTCCGGCAGCGGCAGCAGCAGCCAGCACAGTTTCATCTGCTGAAACCGTAATCGTGTGGGCGGTTCCCTGGTGAAGAATTTCAACCCTATAAGTGTCGGTCATGATGACAGTCGTGCGTAACGTTAGAACAGGTAGCAAGGAATGGTTTTTTGAAAGATTTGCTAAGTGGGCTGACGTGTTAAAAGCCGAAGCTTGGAAACTAGCCCTAGACAGTGTCTTAAAACTTTCTAGGTTGTTGATTGCCTTGAGTTGATCCCCCTAAATCCCCCTTAGCTAAGGGGGACTTCCGGAGTGGTTCGGCTTAGTTCCCCCCTTTTTAAGGTGGGCTAGGGGGGATCTAAGGGGGGCTAGGGGGGATCGAAGGGTTTTAAAGCACGCCCTAGCTCAGTTCAGCGTCGGGAAAGGTGCGCTTAAACTCATCAATCAGGTCGTCTAGCTCTTCTAGCGCCTGGTTAACATCGATCCGCAGCGTCCCCAAATCTGGCTGCTCTAGCAGGCGCACGAGTGAGTCGCGCTTGCTCATCAGAAACTTGAGGCGATCGCGCAAAACTTGAGCATCCAGCATGGGAAATAAACTCCTCAATAAACTCCGAAACAACTTTCGTTCAGCTAGACACAAACTTCATCCTATCAAACCGTTCCAACAATGTTGAATAATTGTTAACAACCCTTTCATCTGTGGTGGCTATGCTTGGACGTATTTCGCTAGGGACGGTCGGACTGGTCGTGGGCGGTTTGCTCACCGTGGTAGGCTTCATTGCCTATTTCTCCAGCAGCGCCACGCTCAATCTGGTAGGGTTTTTCTACGGCATCCCCCTGCTGTTGGGCGGGCTGGCGCTGAAAATTTCCGAGTTGACTCCAGTTCCATACTCTCAGCCGCCTTCGGCTGCTGCCTTGGCGCTGCGAGATCAGCAAGCAACCGAAACCCAGCATCAGATTCGCAAGGACGTGACTCGCTATCGCTACGGGCAGTCAGCGCATCTCGATAGTTCGCTAGAGAGCCTGGGGCTGGAGCCGACGGACGATGAGCGCCCGGTGCTGGTCGCCCTGCGGGAAGAAGATCGAGACGGAGCCTATGCGCTCGTTCTGGAATTCGAGTCCGAATATGTTTCGCTGGAAAAATGGAACAGCAAGCGGGAAAAGATTGAGCGATTTTTCGGGCCGGGGCTGCGTGTCGAGATCAGCCAGCCCGGTGAAGATTACATTGACGTGGCGCTGATTTCGACTGGAGCAGTCCAGGCTTAGCCTTCCGGGTTAATCCCCCAAAGCTAATTCCCTGACCTAAACGCAAACAAGCCCCGTCCGGTTGTAAATTCGATCGGGCGGGTCTGACTTTATGTGTCAAAAATTGTTGCGAAACGTAAATCACGTTAAGATTACAGGATAAAGTTATACTCAGTTAACCCTCTATGTCTGGTTCGAGTACACCGGAACCCGATTTGCTAAAAACCCTGTTAGAGCCTTTGTTAGAAGACTTTCAGTATTGGTTTGAGCGATCGCAAACCCTGCTAGAATCCCAGCCCATTTCGTTTCTCAGCAATGAGCAACAGGCAGATTTATTAGCGCGAGTTTTGCAAGCTCAGCAAGAGGTGCAAACGGCCCAGTTGCTCCTTAGGGCAACAGACGGGAAGGTGGGTGTAGAGGCAGCCGTCATGGTTCCCTGGCACTCACTGGTCACAGAGTGTTGGCAGGTTTCGAGTCGTTTTCGTCTAGAGCGGATTCAGTCGCAAGACTCAGAGCCTTGAGGATTTCGCTGAGCGATTCCTCGGCAGTGGAGACGGGTCTGAATGCACTTATATTCTGAGCGTCGTTAGTGTACTGCAATGGTGTACTGCAATTATGAGAGAACCTGAGAAGTTTGTGTCTGCTTGTTAAGCATCTGACGATGCAACTTAAGTTGCTCGACGGGTTAATTGCTCTGACTGTTCAAAACTTTCAAAACTAATGCCAACGGTTCAGGTTGGCGGGGTTACGCAATTTAGAAGGAAAGCACTATGCTACATCTGCTTTATGTCGTTGCCTTTACGATCCTGGCGCTGCTGGCAGTCAGCAACTTGATTCGCAGCCTGATGACGCTGGGTATAGAGTCGCAGCGTGCCTATGCGCCCCCAGCACAGCCCTATCGCTCCAGTCGCCTTCAGTCTGCCTCTCATCCAGAACTGCTGGACGACGCAGGGAACCTGATTAACGAGCCGTATTTGGTGATGCGATCGATCTCGGTCGAAGATGCCCGCGAACAGCTTGACGCGCTATATAATGCATCGCCGAGTCCTGCCGAGAAGCCTCAAGAAGAGGCTTAATCCCATCATCAAAGGCAGGTAGAAGTGCAGGGATGGTGACGGCTTACAACTCTTTCACCTGACCTGAGCCTGAGTTGCTGCATTTCAATCAAGACGGGTAAGGCAAGTCAGAAAGGGCGATCGCCCGTTTGAATTGGATCGCCCTGATTTCGGTTGAGCGGCTTAATATCGATCTACACTGCCAGAGAAAATCGGCTCGACACGCAGCGCCAAAACTTTGGAGGGGCGGACAACCATATACTCGCCCTGGATGTTTTTGATCGGCACGCTGATAAAGTCATCCGAGGTGGCTTTGGGAACTAGTTCGCCACTGTACCATTTCTGGAAGTCTTGAATTGTTGAAAAACGAACTTCCTCTCGATGTCCGCCCTCCATCAACAGGTGAACAGCAAATTCGCTCGGTGTTCTGGGCATAGTGAATCCATCCTCTGCGTCGCGGTGCTGTGGTCAATATTCCCTAAAAAAGCATCAAAATAAAAGCCAAGCTCAAAAGAAAACCCAAAAGAAAATCGGGCGATCGCCCGGATACTGCTAAGGGGATAAAGGCAGATGGAAGCTACAAGTTGGCTTTCCCACTCGCGAATGCTCAGCCCTCATTCGACACTCAAGCATAGTCCAATCTCCAGCGTTCTGAACGCTGCATTCCAAACAAAAGAGTCGCTTCGCAAATGACTGCAAAAGCGACCCCTTGAACCTTTTGGGATATCCGTTCTCGAACTCGACTATCGACGCGCTAGGAGAGACATCGGATTAACCGTACCCTGGTTCGGGACATGGATCTCGAAGTGGACATGGGGCCCAGTGCTAAAGCCCGTGCTACCCATCGCCGCGATATGCTGGCCTTGATCCACTCGATCCCCAACGCGCACCAGTAGACGGCTATTGTGGGCATAGCGAGTGCGAGTGCCATCTGCATGACGAATGTCAATCATGTAGCCATAGCCACCAGAGTTCCAACCGGAAAACTCAACGACTCCAGCCGCCGCCGCCACAATGGGTGTGCCAACGGGTGCTGCGATGTCGATTCCCCGGTGCATCCGTCCCCAGCGCCAGCCAAATCCAGAGGTCAGAACTCCACGCGCCGGCCAGATGAAACCGTTTGAAACGGAAGTCCCCTCTGGCAAAAACGCATCCATCTGAGACAGCGCAGGTAGCTCAGGAGAAACCATGCGACCCACCAGCGGCTCTAGAAGAGGCTCATAGCTCTCTGATCCGAGGGGGGCAACTGCCACAAGCTGTCCGCTGCTGGCAGCAGGAGCAGATTCGCTAGCAGGAGCAGCAGCCACTAGCTCAGGCTCAGCACCAGCAGAAGGACTAGGGGAATCCAAGGCTCCTGGCTTTACCGCAAACTCTCCCGCATCTAACTCAGACACGACCTCAGGGTCAGGCTGAGTAGCCCCAGGGCGAGCCTCTAGAGCAGGTTCAACTGTAGGCACAGAAGGTACAAAGCGATCGCCCAAGTCTTGAGCCGAACCAACGCTTCTCAAGTTGAGCGCTGCAACCACGGAGGGCTGATCGTCTTGAGCGAACTTGCTGGCCTGATTGTCCAAACTCGACCCTTCTGAAGGCTCTGACGACCGCAAAGGAGCAACATCGTTGATCAGTCGGTGCAAATGCTCATAGGTGCGGCTAGGATTTTGAGCAGGCAATACAACCGCCGCTACCTCAGTTGTTCCGGGTCTGTCAACCTCAGAACGTACCGCTTCGTTCCGGACAGGAGCAATACCCCCGACCCCAACAAACTCAGTCGCAAACAGAACAGAACTGCCAGTAGCCACCGTGGGCACCGCATCAGACGGCTCAAACACCGTAGAAGCCTCGCCGACCTGACGAGAATCAGCCGGGGGCAGCACGACCGAAGACTGGCGACGGGCCGATGACACTAGCTCGGACGACTCGGCAGGAACTGCAATAACCTGACCAATCTGAATTACATCTGGATCTTGCAGACCGCTGGCTTCTACAACAGCATCTTTCGATACGCCGTAGGCGCTCGCAATTTGCTCAATGGTTTCTCCAGCAGAAACGCGATGAGCCAGCAACACAGGCTGCTCTAGATTGAGAGAAACATCACCAGCAGGCTGACTCAGAGCATTGGAAGAACTCTCAAGCGTTGCAGAGCCAGATGGAACTGCAAGAACCTGGTTAACTTGCAGTTGATGGGGATTGTCTAAGTCGTTCGCTGCTACCAAAACGCTTTGAGGAACGTTGTAGGCAAGGGCGATCGCCCCCAAAGTGTCCCCTGGCTTAACGCGATACAGGACACTACCGCCAGCCGGCAACACCGCTGTCAAACTCCGCTCACCATAACCCGAAGCGGCTAGCCCATTAGACGAAGGAGGCGAAACCAATTGCTTCTCATCTGCCCCCAGAGCGCTGCTTTGGTCATCGCCCTGAATACGGACAGAAGGAGTGGTGCCATCCTTAGACAAGCTAGACGGTCCCGCTGCCGACTGCAACTGTTGGCTAGTCAACACGCTACGCAAACGCTCTCGGCGCTGGCGGAGGTTTTCGAGGCTGGCGTAGCGGAGGGGACGGTCTGAGGTGCGAATTTCCTCCGAAATAGCTGCCACCTCGGATGGCGCTGTCTGCTCAGCCAAAACGCTTGCCGAAGATAAAGCAGGCGTATCTGCTGCAAGGGGTGAAGGCTCTACACTGGGAATTGGCTGCGGAGTACGCTCAGGCGCAACCCCTGAGACGCTAGCCGATTCTGCTCTCCGGTGACCCGGAACTCGAATTGCTTGCCCGACCCGAAGCACAGAATCCAGGGAAAGACCATTAACTTCGGCAAGCGTTCTAACGGGAACCCGGTAGTAACGAGCGATCTTGTAAAGTGTCTGTCCGGATCGAACCCGGTGGGTGAACATCGCCCCGGAATACGTCGAGGACGACGAAGCCTTGACAGGGGAGGACGGAGCAGTGGGAGCTACTTCGTCTATCCCAGGGCTTGCTAGGGGGGAATCCAGAGAATCAGTTTGGGGAACCGACAAGCCTGTATAAACTTCGGACTCAACGGAGTTCGGTTCGGCTGCGGTCGCCTGATCGCTGTGCCTTGGGAGCAACAAACTAGAAGCGCCCATCGAGAGCGCTAACCCAAGCATGGCGGCAGAAGTGCGAGCCTTGCGGCTAACCTCTCGGGGGTTCTGCTTGGGCTGCCCTGCCTCGGCTGCGTAGTCAGACGAATAACAGGAAACAGGCTTAACCTTCTGCGGAAATGCTCGTCTCAAAGAACAACCTCCTGTTGAGCGGCGTTCAACTGTCCTCAAAGGGAACCAGTCGTTGGAATCAAGTTGACACGGATGCAGTGACCGAAGTCACAGACCGACGGCGGTTCTAATCACTGACGCGCCTTACAACTAGGTAAGATTACCTTAAGCTTTTTGCTTAGACAAGCTTACACCAGTCTTCAAAAAAATCAACACTCTGGAATAACCCTGTGCTTAAACTACCCTTGTCAAAGAATCTAAACGTCTAACTTAGACAAAAACGCTCATCACTTGACGTTCAGAACAACCGATGAGCTTACACCAGTTCTTCAAAAAAGACTAGCTGTTAACAGGGTAACTGCATTAATCCTTAAAAAGAAAAATAAATTACAGCCTTTTATCTTCACACAAGATATCTTGCGAAAAGCTCAAATGCCTTGTCAGAGGAGAGTTTTGGCTACTGGTTCTGGTGGGAATCTGAGAGCGCTTTTGCGTAATTAGGATTTCTAATTTTCAATCGATTGTCCTTTCGAGCTTCCAAATCTACGGAGGAAGATCCAAGGATTTCACGGTTGACGAACTGGAGAAACACCACCCGTTTTTCTCCGGTTTTTAGTACCCATGCCAAGCTTTGTCGAGTGGATAAATCGCGCCTAGAGGAGGGCTTGTAAGGCTCACTTCTCAGATTGGGATTTCTTATGGTAGCCCCTATTCTTTCGTATTCCAGGTTACTGACTTCTATTGTGTATCCTTCAAACTAAGCGCTTGATTCGGATTGACCTGATTTTTTTCGGGCTGGATTAGGGCAATCTGATCAGCAGTGTTGGGAAGCTGGTTCGCAGCAGAGCGAGTTCTCAAGAATTTCTCAGTCGGACTAGATTCCAAGCGCTGGGATTCAAGGGCGATCGCCCCCATATTGCCCTCAGGTCGCCCCGATATTGCCCCGATATCGCCCCAATTCTGCCCAAATTTAGCACTCAGGCACGAAAAGCCTGGGCATTTACTCTAAACCCACTGCATCTGTAATAAAATTTTCTGTATAAAATTACTCGCCTGAGGAAGTTCCGTTCCATATATATATAGATATGGAGTGAGTGTTTTCCTGAGGAACAGGAGAATCAGGCTGTTCCTGAGTCAGCTTTGAGGCGGGGCTAGTCTAAAAGCCCAAGCTGGCGACGCGCTTCGAAAAGCCCCAAAGCAGCGCTGACTGAGAGATTGAGGCTGCGAACACCGGGTTGAGCCATCGGAATTTTGACGACAGTGTGGCAGGCAGCTAATACGTCAGCCGGTAGACCTGTCGTTTCACAGCCAAACAACAGCCAATCATCATCTCGATACTGAAACTTTGTATAGCTACATAACCCTGAAGTGCTGAAGCCGATCCAGCGTCCTCCCTGCTGGGCATGGGAGCGCTGGAATGCTTGCAGGTCAGGATGATAGTAGAGGTCTACGTATTTCCAGTAATCCAGCCCCGCCCGCTTGAGATAGCGATCGCTAATTTCAAAGCCCAAGGGGCCAACCAGATGCAGCGGTGTACAGGTGGCGGCGCAGGTGCGGGCAATATTGCCCGTGTTTGGGGGAATCTGGGGATTAACGAGAACAACGCTGGGCATAGGGAAAGCGGAAGTTGGCGATCGCCCGATAGGTCTGTCGGTCAGCAGCAATCGGAGAGCTGAGCCGTGCGAGATCCGATGCTTCGCAGGGGGTGGCGTGCGTCGGTCTGAAGCTGACTCACACGAGCGATCGCAGAGCAGGAATGTATAGATTCTTCTAATGATTGCTCAGCAGTGGATAGATAGAGCGCAGGATACGTGCTTTTTTCCACCAAGTTGCTGGCTGAGTTGCTAAAGAGTTGGCTGCTGTGCGGGATCAGAGGCGCTAGAATCCTGGCTCGAAGGCGCGGTAGCGGGATTAGCCGTAGAATCCGGCCCATTGGGCGGGATGGCAACGGCAGGGGGCTGAGCAAAGTATTGATAGGTTGCCTGAGAAATTTGCTGGATGAGCTGTGCTGCCGACCCAGCATCGCCCGCCCGCTGCACCAAGGCGGTAATCACGTAGCGCTTGCCGTTGGGCATATCTACAATCCCGCTATCGCCCGAAAGACTGTCGATGTTGCCAGTTTTGTGGGCGATTTTTGCGTCAGGCCCGAGAGTTGCCGCCAAGAGGTTGTTGTTTACCGTGGAGCGCATGATGTCGAGCAGACGATCGCGCGATCGCAGCGACAGCAAATCTCCCTGGCTCACGGCTGTTAGCAGCAGCGACAAATCGCGGGCGCTGGTGGTGTTCGTGCCTTGCAAATCTGCCAGGAGATTATTCAGTACGGTGTGGCTCATGCCCCAATCGCGAAATCGGCTATTGAGTGCGGTCAGTCCGCCCAGCTTGTGAATCACCATGTTTGTGGCCGTATTGTCGCTAATGGTGATCATTTTGGTCGCGGTATCCAGGGCGCTAAGCTGGCTGCCCACTTCCATAAACTGAATTTCACCGGAGCCGTCTGTGATATCAATCGTTTGCAAGGTCAGAGACTCATCCAGTCGCACCCGCTGCCGATCGACGTCTTGCAAAAAGGCAACCAGAATGGGGGTTTTGATTGTGCTAGCGGCTGGATACACGGTGCTGCCGTTCAAGTCCACATAGTCC
>NZ_DVEA01000163.1:0-13206 GCF_015295965.1 Thermoleptolyngbya sp. M55_K2018_002 | reverse complement strand
CGGTGCGGCCGGCGAGGGTCTGGCTGGGAATCAGTTCCAAGTCTTGCAGACCCGCTTGCCAAGCGGCGATCGCCCCTGCTTGGTCCGTCGGGTTGGTGGCCTGCTGATAGGTCTGCTTGGCCTGGGCGATCGCCTGCTCTGCCGTCACCAGCGCCGTTTGAGCGTTCTGCTCCTGGGCGGCCTTGGCTTGCAGGCGGGCCACTTCCATGCGGGCATTGTTAAAGCCTGCGGTGGTGAAGCTCCAGCGATATAGTCCGCTCCAGCCGTCGTACCAATAGTCGCGCAGCCACACGGGTAGCTCGTCTAGCCGCTTCTGCGCTTCGATGGCCTTGCGCTGACCCGCATCAATATCTTCGGGGCGGGTGGGGTTGTCAATCAGTTGTTTGGCTTGCTGCGTCAGGGCGATCGCCGCCTTGTAGTTGTTGTCCATGCTGACGTAGCTGGGCAACAGCAGCACGGGCGCTTTTTCGGCAACCGGACGGCGAATCGGCGCGTAGGGCAGGTTGATGGCCCAAAGAACGCCCGCTGGAATGCCAACAAGCAGCCCCAGTCCCAGCAGCTTGCCCAAAAAATTTCCACTCCGGCGCGGCGGGGGCGCACTCACAGGACGCGCCTGGATTGCCTGCCGCCGCTCATGCTCTAGCTCTCGTTCAAGTTCGGTGAGCGACTTGGGCTTTGCGGGCAGCGGGGCGAGCGGCGAAGACGGCGGGCTGGCAGGGCGAAAGACTCGGTTAAACAGTCCCATGATGCAGCGATGGAAAAGGAGAAAAGACAGGTAGCGGGAAACACCGCAGGATCTCCATCCTAGCGTTCCCAATCGAGCCGCTGCTTTCGCCAAACTCGCCCGCCAAACTTGCCCGCCAAACTCGCCCGCCAAACTTGCTCGGACTCAGTGCCCGCTAGACCACTTCCAGCGCAAAGAACGTCTCGCGGATTTTCCTGCCAATGTCGTTCAACGCGGTTTCCAGGTCATCGAGAAACTCGTGCAGACCGCGCTGGGTGATCTCTTCAACGGTAATGTAGTCCAGTTCGGAGCGCAGTTTTCCCAGGGCCCGCTCTGCTGGGTTGCGCCATACGCCGCGAGAACTGCCCGTAATCTGGTGGAGCGATCGCTCGGCTTCTAGCAGGCAAAACTGGATCGACCGGGGAAACTCCCGATCCAGCACCAAAAAGTTCACCACATCCTGCGGCGTGATGCGGTGCTGCCGCTTGCGATACATCTCATAGCCGCTGGCTGATTTCAGCAGCGCGATCCACTGCAACTCGTCCAGCGGCGTGCCCACGTCTTTGATTGAGGGCAGCAGGATGAAATACTTCACGTCCAAAATCCGCGCGGTCTTGTCTGCCCGCTCGATCATCCGCCCAATCCGCCCAAAGTGCCAGCCCTCGTTGTGCGACATAGTAGCGTTCATCACGCCTGCAAACAGGTGACTCGACATCTTTACCTGCGAGAAAAAGTCCGACAAGTCCAAGTCATCAGGGCGCTGGCAGGCATCTTTCACCATGAGATAAAAATCGTTAACCTGCTCCCACATTTCCGAGGAAATGCTCTCCCGCACCGATCGCGCGTTTTCTCGGGCCATTTGCAGGCACGACAGGATGGAGTTGGGGTATTTGGCATCAAAGGTAAGGAAGCGAATCACGTTGTCTGCCGTCGCTGCGCCATAGTTCTCTTTGAACAGCGTCAGGTCGCCCGTCGTCAGCACCAGCGGCTCCCACTGCTGGGCCACGCCCACGGGCGAATCCAGCAGCAGGTTCAGGTTCACGTCTACAAATCGGGCGACGTTTTCGGCCCGCTCGATATAGCGGTTGAGCCAGTAGATAGAATCGGCAACGCGGCTGAGCATTGTTTGATGGATTGATGGAAGGCTAGTTGATTGAAGGAAGATTAGAGGTTAAAGGGTTGGACTTGCTAACTATTGCCCACGACCCACGTATCCTTCGTGCCGCCGCCCTGGGACGAGTTGACGACGAGGGAGCCGCGCCGCAGGGCAACGCGGGTGAGTCCGCCAGGGTTCACATAAATCTCTTTACCGTAGAGGATATACGGCCGCAGATCGACGTGACACCCTTCGATGCGATCGCCCATCAGCGTCGGGGCGCGAGACAGGGTAAGCGTGGGCTGGGCAATATAGTTGCGCGGGGTGGCGCGGATGCGTTCGGCAAAGTCTTCGCGCTGCTCTGGCGTAGCGTGGGGGCCGATCAGCATTCCATAGCCGCCAGACTCGTTCGCCGCCTTCACCACCAGCTTGTCGAGGTTTGCTAACACATGGGCCTGATCCTGCGGCTCCCAGCAGAGATAGGTCGGCACGTTGGGAATGATCTGGTCTTCGCCCAGGTAATATTTCACCATCTTGGGCACGTAGGCGTAGATTACCTTGTCGTCGGCTACGCCCGTACCCGGCGCATTGGCCAGCGCCACCCGCCCGCGCCGATAGACCTCCATAATGCCGGGAATCCCCAGCATCGAGTCGGGGCGAAACGTGGTGGGGTCGAGAAAATCATCGTCAATGCGGCGATAGACCACATCCACCCGCTGAAGCCCCTTGGTGGTCTTCATTTGCAGATAGCCATCCGCCACCACCAGGTCGCTGCCCTGCACCAGTTCCACGCCCATCTGCTGCGCCAAAAAGGAATGCTCGAAATAGGCAGAGTTATACATTCCCGGTGTCAGCACGACCACGGTGGGATCGTCCAAGTGGGGCGGAGCCAGGTTCAGCAGGGTTTCCAAAAGCTGGCCCGCGTAGTCGTCTACAGGCAAAATCGGCATCTGCCCAAACACTAGCGGAAACGTGGTTTTCATGACGCGGCGATTTTCCAGCACGTAGGATGCGCCAGAGGGACAGCGCAAATTGTCTTCCAGCACGTACCACTGCCCGTCGCGATCGCGCACCAGATCTGTCCCTGTGATATGGCACCAGATGCCGTTGGGCGGCTCCATGCCCAGACAAGGCTTGAGAAACCCTTTAGATGAGTAAATTAAGTCCTCCGGAATCAGTCCGTCTTTGACGATTTTTTGCTCGCCATAAATGTCGCTCAAGAAGCGGTTTAGCGCCTCAATCCGCTGCTTGAGTCCGCGCTCTAGCCAGGCCCAGTCATGTCCAGATACAATGCGCGGAATAATGTCGAAGGGCAACACCCGCTCGGTGCCCTGCTCATCGCTATAGACGTTGAAGGTCGCCCCCAGCCGCAGTAGGGCTTTTTGGGCAGACTGCTGACGCTGCTGCAAGTCTTCGATGCTCAAAGAGTTGATGCGCTCAACCAGCGGCAGCGCTTCGGGGCGAGGCTGTCCTCGTTCGACAAACAGCTCGTCGTAGAAATCTCCGGGGTCGTAGTCGTCCAGTTTCACGGCAAATAAAAATTAATTTTTCTAGTAATTTTTCTGGCTCGTTTCTCTGATTCGTCAAAGGGTGCGGATGAATGATCCTAGGGCGTGCTTTAGAGCGCTTTTGATCCCCCCTGGCCCCCCCTAAAAAGGGGGGAATCGAGCCGAACCACTCCGGAAGTTCCCCTTATTAAGGGGGATTTAAGGGGGATCGACTCAGGGCAATCAACGACCTAGAAAGTTTTAAGACACTGCCTAGAAAGGTTTAGAACACCGCCCAGCCTGTTGCTATGTACTTACCACGCCCCCCACTATGGCAAACCGCGTCTTCCAAATCGGCCAAAACGGATACTGTAAAAACCTGCTTTCAGTGTTGAACTGGTTCGCAAGCATCCTCTGGCGCTTCAAGATCCTCGTAATCCCTGCTTGTTTTGGGCAGAGTCTTTGGGTTCGGCGTTTAGGATGTAGGGATAATACCAAACCTTTTTAAAATTCCCCTGGATTCCCTTTGAAAGGAAGAGCTAGCTATGGCATACGTCACAGACCTGAGTGCAGGTCAGCGCCTCTGGATTGAAAGCCGCGATCGCCTCACGATTCTCACCCTCCTGAGCGCCAGCGCCGGACAGCAGCAAAGCCAGCGAATGTCGGTCGAAACGGGTGCTTGGGCCGCACCCCCCCAGGCATTTCGCACAGCAGGCGGTGTGGTGGTGCAAGTGGAGACAGAAAACGGCTCGCGCTTTGTGCAGGTGCAGGGGAGCCAAATGCAGTCGCTCAACGGCGTGCCCGTGCTTTCGGGGGCGGCGGTGCTGCCGATGCAGGAAACGACAGAAGACCCAATGCCGCCGATGGAACCCATGAAGCCGATGGAACCCATGAAGCCAATGCCGCCGATGAATTCCGGTCAGCCCCTGCAAATGGGCGAGATGCAGATGGGCGAGATGCGAATGGGCGAGCTAAAGATGGGCGATATGGAAATGCGCCTGAACCCGATGCAAATGAAGATGGGCAGTTTGGAGATGCGAATGGGCAGTGCCGAACGCCAGTCCCAGCAGCGATTTTGTACCCAGTGTGGCGGCGAGGTGCAGATGGGCGATCGCTTTTGTGCCCAGTGTGGTCATCGGGTGGGAGAACTGAGCCATAGCTAAGGCAAGATTTAGCCTGCGTCTCTTGTAAAGCTCCATAAAGCTCCATAA
This sequence comes from Thermoleptolyngbya sp. M55_K2018_002, assembly GCF_015295965.1. Lineage (NCBI taxonomy): Bacteria > Bacillati > Cyanobacteriota > Cyanophyceae > Oculatellales > Oculatellaceae > Thermoleptolyngbya > Thermoleptolyngbya sp. M55_K2018_002. The sequence continues at coordinate 8,688 of NZ_DVEA01000163.1, read as the reverse complement.
AGCCTCATAAAGCCCTATACGAAGGTTGGCGGGCACTTTTCTCGCCCAAATTTTCCCATCTGGATTTCTGATCCAAATTTCTCAGCCGGGTTTCTCGTCCAGCCTTTCTCACCCGGTTTTCTAAAGCAGACTTGTAGCCGCGAAGTCTGACAGATTGTTAACCCGCTGTTAATCTACCTTTGCAGATAGGGAAAACTATTGGGTGATCAAAATCTTAAATTCTTACAAATTATTGATTTTATGCCGCCGGATTTATACCGTTGCGCCAGCAATCTGGGTATGGTTAACAATACCTGCTTCTAGCCCAGCGGATTTCCTCGGAACGCCCTGTTCGGAACGCCCTGTCAAGAAACCCCATCAGAACGACAGCCTCGCTGATTTGCCCGACCTGCTCATTTGCCGAGATGCTCTGTAGACCTGTTTGCGATGCCTTTGCTGCCCCTACACGCTCGACGGTTTTTTACTCGACACGCCGCCCCCGGAGTTGAGAATCTGCCCGCGAAAACCGAAAGACCTGCACCTGCTGACCGATGGCACGATGTCCCATCTGTGCCTTTATCTGCCCCTCTGAAACGGTTTACCCCGTCCTACCGATGGCGATCGCCCCTGGGCTGGGTGGGTGGAGCGCTGCTGCTGGTGGGTAGCCTGGCCGATCCGGCAGCAGCGGCAAAGAAGCTCTCGATCAAGCTCGGCCCGGTGCAGTCTTCGGTGCAATTGTCCGATTTGCAGCACTACGCCAAGACCGGGGATGTGCAGGGGTCGCTGCGGGGCTATCGGCTGCTGCTTAGTCCATCTCTGCAAAGCACGCTGCAAAGCAGTATTCCACTTGATCCAAACGCTGGGCATCGCCTGGTGAAGGATCTCCTGAGTTCCTCGGCGGGCGATCGCCTGCTCACAGCACTGGAGCGCGTCATCCCCAATGGCGATCGCAAAATGCTGCAACTGGCGCTGACTCGTGCCGCCACCCACGCCAACGGGCTGAGCCTGCTGGGATTCTTACAGGAATTTCCCGCTCCAGAGGTCGTGCTAGACCTGACGGCGGTGGCCTCGCTGACCTCGCAGATGAATCTGGCCTACTGGCAGAGTCAGGCGCTGACCTCGATTTTGGAGCGCGAACTGACCGTGCCCGAAGCGGCTCCCTTCCATGCGGAGCTAGACCCAACCCGTCCCGGCACTCATTGGGTACGCCAGCAGTCCCTCGTCTTCCGCGACTACGAACGGGCCCGCACGATTCCGGTCGATTTGTACTGGAGCTATCGCACAACTGGCCCGCTCATCGTCATTTCTCACGGCTTTGGAGCCGACCGCCGATTTTTGGGCTATCTGGCGAGACACTTGGCTTCCTATGGCTTTGCGGTAGCTGCACTGGAACACCCTGGCAGCAACGTCGCCTGGATCACGGAAATTACGCAGGGCAGGACACGGGGGCGACATGGCACCGATCTTCTGCCCAGCCAGGAGTTTATCGATCGCCCTCACGACATCAGCTTTTTACTGAGCGAACTCGATCGGTTGAATCGTCACTCCACTTTGCTCAGGGGGCGGCTAGATACCCAGCAGGTCGTGGTCATCGGCCACTCGCTGGGCGGCTACACGGCGCTGGCGCTGGCTGGAGCCAGACTCGACTTGCCCAATCTGCGCCAGTTTTGCAATAGCCCGGAGCGGGTCGCCCTGTCCATTGCCGACTGGTTGCAGTGTACGGCGGCGGATCTGCCCGACGAACTGCCTGATCTGCGCGATCGCCGGGTGGCGCGAGTGATGCTGCTCAATCCGGTGATTGGTCGCCTGTTTGACGAAGAGAGTCTGGCGAAGATCCGCATTCCAACGCTGATTGTATCGGGCACTTCAGACGCAGTGATGCCCGCCGTCAGCCAGCAGTTGTTGCCCTTTACCCAGCTTCCGGCTGATTCCAAGCTCTTGCTCACGGTCATTGGCGGCGGGCACCTCAGCGTTGGCGATCCCGAAAACCTGAACCAGGCGCTCACCCACAGCCTATTTATGCGAGAACAGGGCGATCGCGAAACAGAGGCACTCCGACAATTGCTCAAGGGCATCTCGCTGTCCTTTGTCAAACAGCTTACGCCGGATGCTCGTTACTACAAGCCATTTTTGTCGGCAGAGTATGTCCAGTCGTTTTCCACCGCCACCCTCCAACTGCGGCTAAATGCCCAGCTTTCAGAAAAGCTGTCGAACTGGCTCCAGATGGCGGCGCTGCCCCTAGAACAGATGACCTCCAGCGCCCAGCCCCAGCCGCGTCAATATGTCAGAACGCAGGTGGCAGGAACGGGGATCACCGTGCTGCTGGCGGGGTTGCCGCTAGTGGTGTTTGTCCTGCCAGGATATTTATCCTCATCGGTGAATCGGGTGCTGCGGCGCAAAGGTCAACCGGGACGAGCCAATTTGTCAGGACAGTCTCAGTCAGGACAGTCTCAGTCAGAACATTCTCAGTCAGGACATTCTCAGCCAGGGCAGTCTCAGAGGCTACATTCCGAGCGGGCAGACGGGGGACTGACGGATCGACCCGCCCATGCGGGAATCTCAGACGTAGACTCAAAAGACTCAGAAGACTTAGAAGAAGCCGATAGATCCTGAATCTAGCGGATCAATTTGCGGATCAATTTGGAGCGCGGCCTTTTGAGTTTATGTATGATTGAGGCCAGCCTCTTGAGACTGCCCGCATTGACCGGAGCAGAATTTGGAGTTTGAAGGACGTGCTGTTGCTGGGGGCGATCGCCCTTCTGCTCTGCACTGCTACCACAGTTAGAACATCAGATTGAATATCAGATGGAACGTTAGCGAGACTGCTTTCGCTCAAGCTGATACACGAATTTACGAACGGCAGTGCGAACGCTTTTTGCCTTTTACTTTGTCCTAAACTATGCGCCCCTACGCCCTGACGAATTGCGTACTGCATACTGGTGAGCAAGATTTGGTCGATCACGCGCTGCTGATTGAGGGCGATCGCATTCTCGACATTCTCCCGTCCTGGGATTTACCCGACTCTTTCAGCGTTATTGACTTGCAGGGCGACCACGTTTCACCCGGTTTTGTCGATTTGCAACTGAACGGCTGTGGGGGAGTCATGTTCAACGACAAGATCACAGCCAAGACGCTGGAGATCATGCACACGACCAACCTGAAAAGCGGCACCACCAGCTATTTGCCAACGCTGATCACCACGTCGGATACCGATATGCTGCGGGCAATGGAACTGGTGCGCGACTATCGAAAATTTCGCCCCCATAATGTGCTAGGGCTGCATTTGGAAGGGCCCTATCTAAACCCAAAGCGCAAGGGCATCCACAACGAGCGCTACATCCGTCGGCCCGACCCAGCGATGATCCAGCAAATCGCAGCGGCGGGTCGCAATTCTGTGTTGCTGCTGACGCTGGCTCCCGAAATCGTGGAGATAGACGATATTCTGACGCTGGCAGATGCAGGTATTTTGGTGTCCGCCGGCCATAGCGATGCAACCTACGAGCAGGCGATCGCCGGATTCGACGCAGGCGTGGGCATGGTGACGCATTTATTTAACGCCATGTCGCCCTGGCTGGGGCGCAGTCCGGGGCTGGTAGGCGCTGCCTTTGACCGAGATGACGTGTATGCCGGAATTATTGCCGACGGTCATCACACCCACCTGCGCTCGATCGCCCTAGCCCACCGCATGAAAGGTGACAAGCTGCTAATTGTCACCGATGCCACGCCGCCCGTTGGCACTCAGATGGACTCCTTCAGGATTGGCGGGCAGGTGGTGTTCTACCGCGAGGGCAAGTGCGTGTCGGCCGAGGGAACCCTGGGCGGCTCTGCGCTGACGATGATCGAGGCCATCCGCAACTGCGTCTCGATTGGGCTGCCCCTAGACGAGGCCCTGCGGATGGCGAGTGCGTATCCCGCAGCAGCGATCGCCGTGAACGATCGTCTGGGGTATCTCGCACCTGGCTACGTCGCAAACCTGGCGATGTTCAACGATGCGCTGGAGATTACTGGCGTGTGCGATCGCGGCGAATATTTGGCGGTGATGAGCTAGCAATTAGGCTCCTAACTCCTAACCCACCACCCACGCCCTTGCATCGTCGCGTCTAGCGTCGTTCCAGCGTTTCCGTCAGGCGCTCCACCGCATCCGCCAGGCGAGTGTTCACCTCAGCCAAATCCGGCGCTTCGGGATCGGCTTCCTTGCGCTTAAACGAAGCAAACCACTTGATCAGCAGGTACAGCGAAAAGGAAATAATCAGGAAGTTAATAATGGCGGCCAAAAAATTGCCCACGGGAATAGCACCAATCGTGATGCCCGAAATCCCTGCCGCCGGATCTGCGCCAAAAATCAAGGCGATGATGGGCATGATGATGTCGTCCACCAGCGATTGCACAATCGAGCCAAAGGCCGCGCCGATGATCACACCCACCGCCAAGTCAACCACGTTTCCCTTCAGGGCAAATTCTCGAAAATCGCGGAGAAACCCGCCTACCGCACCGTTTCGTCGAGCCATGATTTCTGTCCACTCCTAAACACAATCAATCATAAGAATCAATCAGACATTTGACCTAGAAACTGCCTTTAGAGGATGTTTGAAAAGTCCTACTGTTTGGAGCAAAGCGTGCAAGACCCCCTAAATCCCCCTTAAAAAGGGGGACTTTAAGGCGGTTTCCCCCTTTTTAAGGGAGGCTAGGGGGATCTCTGAGTGCTTAACATTACAGGCGATACCTTCTCAAACACCCTCTTAGACAGGACTGACGCACTTGCGATAAGTTTTCTAGGTTTTGGAGGATTTCTCGCGGGCGCATCTCACGAGAAATCCTCCAACTGCGTAAGTCCTAAGAGATTCTCTTCAGGCCGATCCCTCGGCCCAGAGAAATTTCTATCGGTCAAACCACGGCTCCAGGAACCCTTTCTGCCCATACGGTAGTGCGAGTTTTTTCAGATTGCAAGGTCAACAGGATGCTGTCGGAGCAGTCTTGCTTTTCGGGCGCTTTCTTGGGTCAATCCTGTATCAATTCTGCTAACCACCCTGTATCAATTCTGCTAGCCACATCGCCTGCGCGGAGCTAGGAAAAGAATGGCTAGAAGTCTTGCAGAGCTTGACGGACACTCCAGAATCGCAAATCCAAAATCGCAAATCCAAAATCGCAAATCAATATCAAGGCTTCTTAGCGCCGACGCTTGCCTCGCTGCAAGGCCTTGAGCTTGGGAGCCGCGCTCCAACCCTGCGTGGCGGCGTTGTAGATTTTTTCGTTCGCTTCTGCCGATTTGAACAAGTCCACCACGGGATTGGGATAATCCACGCCCAGCCGTAGCCCAAAGCGCTGCTGTTCGACGGGCAACAGTTTCCAGGGTTCATGCACCTTAGCAGCGGGCACGTTCGCCAGTTCTGGTAGCCAGTGCTTTACATAGTCGCCCTGCGGATCGTAGTCTTTGGACTGCTTGAGGATGTTGAAAAAGCGAAAGCCGCGAGCGTCGTTGCCCACGCCCGCCGTATAGTTCCAGTTGCCGTAGTTGCTGCATACGTCGTAGTCGATCAGCAGCGACTCGAACCACTCTGCGCCCATGCGCCAGTCGATGCCCAGATTTTTCGTTAGGAAACTGGCGACGTTTTGCCGTCCGCGATTGGACATGAACCCGGTGGCGGCCAGTTCTCGCATGTTGGCATCCACCAGCGGAAAGCCCGTCTGCCCTTTGCGCCACAGGTCGAACCGCTGCCAATCCTGCTGCCAGGGGATGGGAATGCCCTGGAGACCAGAGGGATAGAACACTTTGGAGCCGTGCTTGGCGCAGATAAAGCGAAAATAGTCGCGCCAGAGCAGTTCAAAAATGAGCCAGTAGGTGGAGTCGTTTTTGATGCGCTCTGCTTCGTAGCGACCGACTTCGGCGTGGATCAGGCGTGGCGACAGGCAGCCCAACGCCAGCCACGGCGAAAACTTGGAGGAATAGTCTGCCCCCAACATGCCGTTGCGCGTGTCTTTGTATACCCGCAGGCGATCGCCCTTCCACAGATACTCCTGTACCCGTGCCAGCCCCGCCGTTTCGCCGCCCTCAAATCGTAGCACTCCCCGCGCATCGGTTGCAGGTGGCATCAGCCCCAGGTCTGCCAGAGTGGGAATTTCGCCTGGTTTTAGTGAATCGTCTGGCCAGTCGCCTGGCAAATTCTCTGGCAAATCCTCTGGCAGGGGCGGCAGCGACTTGGGCGCAGGCAGGGGCGGGTTGACCGACGAGTCTCGCTCGACCTGCTTGCGGAAGGCCGTGAACAACTCCGGGATCTGCGACCGTTCAAACGGCAAATCGTCGGGATAATAGAGCGTGTGGCCCCAAAAAGACTGCACCCGGATACCCAACGGCTTGAGCGCAGTTTGCAGCGCCGTTTCGACCGCCTGCTCCTCAGGGGTGACTTCTTGGTGATAGAAGACCGCAGAAATCGCCAGATCTGTCGCCAGACGGGGAATAATCAGTTCGGGCGGGTTCTGGTAAATCAGCAAGTCGCTACCCAGGCTACGGAGCGATCGCCGCAAATCAGCTACACTCTCTAGCAAAAACTGGGCCCGAAACGCGCCTGTCTTGGGAAAGCCAAAAGCAGTCTTATCAAACTGGCGCGGGTCGAAACAGTAGACCGGGACAATCTCCGCACCGCTGGCGATCGCCCGATGCAGCGGTTCATGGTCGTGGAGCCGGAGGTCGTTGCGGAACCAGAGAAGAATGCGTTGGATCACAATCGTCAGAATACTTCAGAGTACTGTCGTCAGGGCGCATGGATTCGCATCCATTTCTTAACATAGCGTTACACAGGCTTGGTTGCCTGCGGCCAGCCCGGATTTGCAGCCCGGATTTGCAGACCAACTTGCAGCCCGGATTTGCAGCCCCAATTTGCAGCCCCAATTTGCAGCCCCAATTTGCAGCCCCAATTTGCAGCGCTGACATATCGGCTCATCTTGGCGGGCGAAGACCAGACTTATTAAGAATTTTTGGAGATTGTGGCTCTCTTGCTACTCTGAAGAAAGAGGGTGCATTGTCAATCAAATGGCTGAAATCGGTTTAAGGTAATTAGTTTAAGACCGTTAAGATCGTTAATTTAATCCCTTTGTCTGCTCAGTCAGACTCGTGTTAAGGGCTGCATGAACCCCGATCCTGGTGCCACCCATCCCTCTAGCAGCCGTGCAGACGAAGCAGGGAGCGCTCACCGTCATCAAGCCGTGGTGAATAGCCAAACCGAGCTAGTTTGCCGCTTTTTGCCCAATGGCGTGCTGACGTTTGTGAATTCGGCCTATTGCGATCGCTTTGGCAAATCCGCAGCCGAATTGCTGGGGCAGCCCCTCGTCAACCTGGTTCATCCCAACGAGCAGGGCCGCGTCACTCAGCAGCTGACCGAAATTCAAACCCTGACCCCAGATAGCCCGGTTCAAACCCACGAACATTGGGTTTGGAGCGCAACAGGCGAAATGACCTGGTATGAGTGGATCGTCCAGGGCTTTTTTAACCCATCTGGTGAACTGATCGAACTGCAAGCGGTCGGGCGCGACGTGACTCGCCGCAAACAGATGGAGCTAGAGCTAGAGCGCTATCACCAGGAACAGCGCACCCTCAACCGCATTCTGACGCTCAGCCTAAACGCCCAATCTACGCCGGATGTGTTTCGCTGCATTGCCGAAGAGGTGCGGCAGGCGACGGGCTTTCCGATCGTGGCCATTGAGCGATACGACACGACCCGTCAGACGATGGTGTTTGAGGAGCTGTGTGGCGTGGATTGTTTGGCAGATCCAGCCGTCGGGGAATGGGGCGGTGAATGGATTAATGAACAGACTCGCGAATGTAGGGGAGCCTGTACCCACGCGCCGACGCTGGAGTTTCCAGTTGCAGAAACCCTATCGGGCGTGGTTGTGCAAACGGGACAAGCGCTGATCCGGCATTACGAACCTGAAGCGATGGTTCCGGGCGATCGCACGTCACTGCTGCGGGCGCTAGGGGTCGCTACGTTCGTGTGCCTGCCGCTAACCGCAGACGGACGCACCCTCGGCACCCTTAGCCTAGGACATCCCCAGCGGCAGGCAGTGTCGCCATCGCTGCTGGAATGGCTGCAAAGTCTATCGGGGGCGATCGCCGCCTTGCTCAAGCGCCAAGAGACAGAGCGATCGCTGCAAGACTCGGAACAGCGCTACCGGCTGCTGTTTGAAAGCAACCCCCTACCTATGTGGGTGTTTGACCTAGACACGCTGGCGTTTCTCATGGTGAATGAAGCGGCGGTACAGAAATATGGCTATAGCCGCGAGGAATTTCTCAGCATGACCCTGGCAGAAATCCGTCCACCAGAGGAGATTCCTCGGCTGCTGGCGATGATCTCCGCCGTGAATCAGGGCATGGAAGATTCGGGCATCTGGCTACACGCCAAAAAAGACGGCAGCCTGATCCAAGTGGAAATTACCTCGTACCTGCTCACCTACCAGGGACGGCGGGCAGAACTGGTGATCGCCAAAGACGTGACTGAACAATTACAAATTGAAGCGGCCCTGCGCGAAAGCCAGCGCAAATATGAAACCCTGTTCCAAACTGTGCCCGTGGGCATTGCTATGACGGATGAACAGGGTCGGATTGTGGAGGTGAATCCGGTACTGGAGGAAATGCTGGGCATTCCGGCGGCTGAGCAAACGCGCTATACGTGCGATCGCCCTGCCTGTCCCATTCTGGTGGTGGAAGACGACCCCACC
>NZ_DVEA01000248.1:0-13207 GCF_015295965.1 Thermoleptolyngbya sp. M55_K2018_002 | reverse complement strand
TTTTAAGGGGGGGGAGGGGGGATCGACCGCTACGCCTCACCGAAGGTCGTAAAGTGCCAGCCCTTGCGCTGGTCGCCTGTGATGTCAAACACGACATGCTTGACGATGGTGTATTCCTCCAGGGCGTAGTGCGACATGTCTTTGCCAAAGCCGCTTTGTTTGAAGCCGCCGTGGGGCATTTCGCTGGCGATGGGCAGGTGGTCGTTGATCCATACGGTTCCGGCTTGCAGCGCCTTTGCCATTCGCATGGCCCGCTGCACGTTCAGCGTCCAGCAGCTTGCGGCGAGTCCGTAGGGCGTGTCATTCGCTAGGGCGATCGCCTCTTCTTCCGTCGAAAAGCGCTTCACCACCGCCACCGGGCCAAAGATTTCCTCACAGACGCAGTTGGCGGTTTGCGGCGGATCTACGATGATTGTCGGCGGGAAGTAGAAACCCTTGTCGGGCACGTCGCCGCAGGTAATCACCTGAAGGCCCTGCTGCTTGGCCTCTTCAACGTAGCCCTTCACCTTGTTCAACTGGGCCTGGCTAGAGAGGGGGCCGATGTCCGTGCCTTCGGCAAAGGGGTCGCCCACCTTTACCTGCTTCGACAGTTCCGTAAACCGCGCCAGGAATGCGTCAAACACCGACTCGTGGACATACATTCGAGTGGCGGCGGTGCAGTCTTGCCCAGAGTTGACGTAGGCTCCGACCACCGCGCCGTGGGCAGCGGCTTCGATGTCGGCATCCTCAAACACCACAAAGGGTGCTTTGCCGCCCAGTTCCAGGGTGACGCGCTTGATCATCGGGCTGGCGAGTTCTGCGATGCGCTTGCCCGTGCGAGTGCTACCCGTAAAGCTGATCATGCCGATGTCGGGGTGGGTGCAGATAGCTTCGCCGACTTCCACGCCGCCCGTGACGATGTTGATCAGTCCGGCGGGCAGTCCCGCTTCCAGGGCGATCTTGGCCATCTCGATTGTCGTGGTGGGCGTGTTGGGGGCAGGCTTGAGGACGATGGCATTGCCAGCGGCGATCGCCGGCGCAATTTTCCACACCGCCATCATCAGCGGATAGTTCCACGGGGTGATCGCGCCAATCACGCCGATCGGCTCCCGCCGCAGCAAGCTGGTGTAGCCGCCGACATACTCCCCTGCGGCCGCCCCTTCCTGCCGCCGCACCACCGACGCAAAATAGCGAATATTGTCAATCGAGAAGGGAATGTCGCCGTTGATCGTCAGCTTCAGCGCCTTGCCCGCGTTCTTGCTTTCTAGGTGAGAGAGTTCCTCGCTTTTGGCTTCCAGCAGGTCGGCAAATTTCATCATGGCGGCGCAGCGCTCGCCGTAGGACAGCGCAGCCCAACCGGGTTGAGCCGCTTTCGCCGCTGCCACGGCCCGCTCTACGTCTGCGGTGGTGCCCATCGCCACGGTTGCAAAGACTTCGCCCGTGGCAGGCTCGATCAAGTCCTGACTGCCGCTGCTGACTAGCTCTTCGCCAATCACCATCGGGTAGTGGATTAACTTTTCTGTCGTAGAAACCATAAAAACCTCGGTTCGGGGTAAGAATCCCACACGCTTGTCAATCAGCTTGTCAATCGGCCTGTTAACCAGTTTGTCAATCAGCCGAATCAACTGCTTTGCGTTGAGCCTCTGGCGCTATCGAACGGGCGATCGCCCCTGCATCGAACGCTGCCCTTTGATTGGCTATCAACTGATTGGCTATTAACTGATTGGCTATCAACTGATTGGCCATCAACTCGGGTCGGCACTGACACTAACTCACACGAATCGCCAACTGGTTCGCCAGCAGGCTTGTCAGCGGGTTCGCCAGCAAGTTCGCCGGTGGGTTCGCCAGCAAGTTCGCCAGCGAGTCTGTCAACTGGTTTGCCAGCGGGTTTGCCGGAAACTCGCCAGCAGGTTTGCCAGCAAGTTTGCCAACTGGTTTGCTAGCAAGTCTGCCGACTAGTTCGCCAATTTGTTTCGCCAATTTGTACAGATAAACGATCGCGACTCCCAGCGGAGTCTAGCTGTATACCACCCTAATATCTGTCGGCAAAAGTGGGGGAGGAACGTCATATTTTTTTGTGGCGCTGGGTGTTGGGCGACATTATGACGAAATCTTGCCGCCCGACTGCAAAACGCGGATTCCCTTGTGGAACCATGAGTGGTTTCATCATGAGTGGTTTCATCTGGAAAGCGCAGATATCTTAATCCATGCCCGACAAGTGGGAATACCCCTAGTTTGCTGCGTGGGATCTGGCTTTCCATACCCTGGTGCTGGCGGTGGTGGACGGGTCAGGATGATGCGTTGGCCGATGCGCCAGAGTCGCTGTTGGGATGGCGCTGGCTCACCTGCTCGACAAAAAACTCTTCGAGCGATCGCCGCGCCAGGTTCATCCCCACCAACTGCCCGCGCATTAGCTCCAGACTGGCGATAAAGTCCTGCGGGTGGCCGTGCAAATGCCCCTGCCACAGCCCCTCTTTGAATTCCAGATCGGGAATCCACTGCTGCAAAACGTTGGGCGTGCTGCCGCTGACTTTGACGAAATAGCGGTCGGCGGTGCCCAGTAGTTCTGTCAGCGTGCCGATGGCAATGAGTTCGCCTTGGCACAGGATGGCAATGCGATCGCACACCTTTTCCACATCGGACAGGACGTGGCTATTGAAGAAGATCGTTTTGCCCTGGTCTTTCAGCAGTTGGATAATTTCGCGGATTTGGTAGCGGCCGAGCGGGTCTAGCCCCGACATCGGCTCGTCTAAAAACACCACTTCGGGATTGTTGATTAGCGCCTGAGCCATGCCAACTCGCTGCAACATGCCCTTGGAGTATTGCCGAAGCTGCTTTTTCTCCGCAGCAGCCCGCGACAGCCCCACTAGGTCAATCAGTTCGGGAATGCGCTTGCGCTGCACGTCAGCGGGAATCTGGAACAGCCCAGCGGCATATTGCAAAAACTCGCGCCCGGTTAGGTAGTCGTAGAAGTAGGGATTTTCCGGCAAATAGCCGACTCGCTGCTTGACAGAGCGATCGCCCAGGGGTTTGCCCAGCAGCAGCCCGCGCCCCGCCGTGGGTCGAATAATGCCCAGCAAAATTTTTAGCAGCGTCGTTTTGCCTGCGCCGTTTTGCCCCAGCAGCCCGAAGGTTTCCCCTTCGTAGATTTGCAGCGAACAGTCTTTGAGGGTCGAAATTTTTTGGTTGAGCCAGAAGCCCGTGCGATAGACCTTGCGGAGATGAGAGGTCAGCACGACCGCAGGGCGATCGCTAGGACTAGACAGGGCAGCAGGAGGAGACGAATCCATCGGAATAGCTGAGGGGACGGCATCTGTAAGAAGCTGTACTCAATCTTAGACCAGGACAGGGGTGGTGAACCCTCCCGCATATCTTCCGGAGAACCTTCTAGAAAATGCAGGAAAATGGGGTAGTTTTGCAAATATTTTGCGAAAAAGCTTGTAGCTTAAGCAGATTTAAATCCTACCCTGGGGTATTGTGCAAACATCAGCGCTACTGTTAAGGCCATCGTAGTAATGGATGGCGATCGCCCAAGTCTTGCTTCAAGCTCTGCGGATGATCGGGTGATTAGCCTGCGGCTGGCTGAGTTTGATCAAACGCCCCAACGCTTACCTTCTATAAAAATCTGTGACCCTTCCCGTCCGATCGGTGATTTCCCCCCGCCCTCTCCGATTCGCACAGCCCGGCCTCGCCTATGTTTGGAAACAGGGCGCTGTTGCTGTTGCGTACTACGCTGCGGCTCAGTTTTCAATTGCCTATGCCACACTGCCCGACGCTGCCTCCACGCCCGTCTGGTTTGCAGGGGGCATTGCGGTGGGGGCGATGCTCGCCTACGGAGTCGAACTCTGGCTTGGCATCTTTGCCAGCATTCTGGTGCTGGAGTTTATCTTCTTTAAGGGTTGGGAAAGCACCAACAGCCTAATGCTGGCGATCGCCGTCACCTTCATCGCCACGCTGGGCAAAGTTATTGCGGCAGTGTGGAGCGATCGCCTCACCCAGTCCCGCTCTCCCCTAGACTCGCCAGCCGATGTGGTGCGGTTTATCCTGGCGGCGTTTCTCAGCCATCTGCCGATTGGGATGCTCTGCGCGGCGTTGGTTTGCAACTTTGGCAAAGCGCCCTGGGCCGCCTATCGCCAGATCTTTATCACCTGGTGGCTGAGCGATGCCTTTGGCATCGTGCTAGTGGCTCCGCTGCTGTTGGCCTGGAGCAGCACGCGATCGCTCGATTTGTTCCAGTTTCGCAACGCCATCCGGCAGCACTGGCTAGAAGCAGCCGTTATGGTGGTGCTGGTGATTGGCATCAGCGAAGTGGCGCTGGTGGACAAATACCCAGTGGAGTATCTGCTGATTCCGGTGATTGTGTGGGCGGCGTTTCGGTTTCGGTCGCCGGGGGCCACGCTGGTGATGGTGCTGCTGTCGCTGCTGGCGGTGATTAGCACGGCAAAGGGCCTGGGTTCCTTTGCCCGCAGTTCGATGAACGAGTCGCTGCTGGTGCTTCAGTCGTGCATCGCGGCGATCGCCCTGACGACGCTGCTCCTGTGCGCCGTGCTATATCAAAACGACCAGTCCAAACAAGCGCTGCGAGACGCAAATCATAGCCTGGAAGACCGGGTGCAGCAGCGCACAGCAGAACTAGCCCAAGCCAACGCGGCAATTGTGGATTTGAACGAGCGGCTCAAGCAAGAAAACCTGCGAATGGCGGCCGAACTGGACGTGGTGCGCCAGATTCAGGGCCTGATCCTGCCCACGCCAGAGGAACTGAGCGCAATTCAAACGCTGGACGTGTCTGCCTTGACTGACCTGACCGATGAAGACAGCACCGACTATTTCGACGTGGTGGAAACCGATGGCATCGTCACCCTCAGCGTTGGCATCGTGGGCGGGCGCGGACTGGAAAGCGGCGTGCTGATGCTGATGGTGCAGACGGCCGTGCGGACGCTGGCAGAATTGCGCGATCGCAGTTCGGTGCGCTTTTTGCAAACCCTGAACCGGACGCTGTATAAGAACATCGAGCGCCTCAGCGCCCAGCAGCAGCTAACCCTGGCCGTGCTGAATTATCTCAACGGCAGCCTCAGCGTCAGCGGGCAGCATGAAGATCTTGTGGTGGTGCGGGCTTCGGGGCGCGTCGAGCGGGTCAGCATGACCGAGCTGATTCTGCCGCTGGGGCTGGAGTTTGACATCACCGCCTTCACCAAACGCGCCTCCGTTGAACTGCAACCGGGCGACGGCATTGTGCTATACACCAGCAGCCTGCCCAGCGCCCTAGATGAAAATGGCGTGATGTATAGTCTTGATCGCCTGTATCGTGTCGTGGGTCAGCATTGGGCCCAGCCAGCCAGCGCTGTCCACCGAGCCGTCATTCAGGACGTGCGCCAGCACATGGGGCAGGAAAACGTGCTGGATAATCTGTCGCTGCTGGTCTTGAAGCGCCGCCTGTAGGTCAACGCAGGGCCGCTGAGCGGTAAAATAGGCGATCGCTGTGCGTCTCCATCCAGCGCCCAGACCAAATCCCTAATCTCTAACCCCAGACTCCTGAACTATGACCCAGACCTACCGCATCACCCTCCTCCCTGGCGACGGCATCGGCCCCGAAATCATTGCGGTGGCGGTCGATTTGCTAAAAAAAGTGGGGCAACAGCTTGACCTCCGCTTCGAGTTTCAGGAGGCGCTGCTGGGTGGGGCGGCCATCGACGCAACGGGGAGTCCCCTCCCTGCGGACACGCTGGAACTCTGCAAAAACAGCGATGCCGTGCTGCTGGCGGCGATTGGCGGCTACCAGTGGGACACGCTGCCCAACGACCAGCGGCCGGAACGCGGCCTGCTGGGGCTGCGGGCTGGGCTGGAACTGTTTGCCAACCTTCGCCCCGCCAGCATTTTGCCGCAACTGGTCGATGCCTCCAGCCTCAAGCGCGAGGTGGTGGACGGTGTGGACATTATGGTGGTGCGAGAGCTAACGGGCGGTATTTACTTTGGGCAGCCGCGGGGCATCTTTACCAGCGAAACGGGCGAACGGCGCGGCGTAAACACGATGGTCTACACCGAGTCGGAAGTGGAGCGGATTGGGCGCGTCGCCTTTGAAGCTGCCCGCAAGCGCCGCAAACAGCTCTGCTCCGTAGATAAATCCAATGTGCTGGAAGTCTCGAAACTGTGGCGCGACACGATCACGAAACTGGCGGCCGACTATCCCGACGTGGAGCTAACCCATATGTACGTGGACAATGCGGCTATGCAGCTTTTGCGAAACCCCAAGCAGTTCGACACGATTGTTACGGGCAACCTGTTTGGCGATATTCTCTCCGACGCGGCGGCCATGCTGACGGGCAGTATCGGCATGTTGCCGTCTGCCAGCCTTGGCTCCTCGGGCCCCGGCCTGTTTGAACCCGTCCACGGCTCTGCCCCGGATATCGCAGGTCAGGACAAGGCCAATCCTCTGGCGCAGGTGCTGAGCGCGGCGATGATGCTGCGTTATGGGCTGAACGAACCGCAGGCGGGCGATCGCCTCGAACGGGCCGTCCTTAAAGTCCTCGATCAGGGCTATCGCACGGGCGATATTATGTCCGACGGCATGACCCTGGTGGGCTGCAAGGCGATGGGCGAGGCGCTGCTGGCGGCGCTGGAAGACTAGCAGGTTGCCCTCATCCCCCAACCCCTTTTCCCAAGTCGGGAGAAGGGGAGCAAGAGAGGCTTGAAGTCCCTCTCTTGCTCTGGTAGAGGGATTAAGGGTGAGGGGAATCAGCAACGTTGCACATCCGGTTGCTCAATCCGGCAGCGTCAGGGCCAACTGGTAGAGTTCGCGGCGGGGGAGTTGGGTTTGCTGGGCAAGCTGGCGGCTGGCCTGGGAGCGGGAGAGTCCCTGCTGCATCAGAGCAGCGAGTTCGGCTTTGAGGGCGGCTTCCGACAAAACGACGGGGGCGGCTATGCTGCCGGCCAGCAGGACAGTGTATTCGCCCTGGGGGTCGCGGGTTTCGTGGTGGGCGATCGCCTCCTGCACCGTGCCGCGCCAAAATTCTTCGTGCAGTTTGGTCAGTTCCCGCGCCAGCACAATGGGGCGATCGCCGCCAAAGGTTTCCGAAAAATCCGCCAGGGTTTGCCGCAGGCGGTGGGGCGACTCGTAAAACACCAGCGTTCGTGATTCGGACTGGAGCGCAGCGAGGCGATCGCGCCGCTCTTTCCCCTTGGCCGGCAAAAATCCCTCAAACGCAAACCGATCGGTGGGCAGTCCGGCGGCGCTGAGGGCCGTCACCACGGCGCTGGCTCCCGGAATCGGCACCACGGGAATCCCTGCCTCGACGCAGGCCGCCACCAGTTCATAGCCCGGATCGGAAATTCCCGGCATTCCGGCATCGCTGACTAGCGCAATGGACTGTCCCTGCTTTAGGCGGGCAAGCAGTTCCGGCAGGCGGCTGGTGCGGTTGTGGTCGTGATAGCTGATCTGCGGCGTGGTGATCTGGAAATGCTGGAGCAGCTTGCCCGTGTGGCGGGTGTCTTCGGCGGCGATCGCCTCCACCTCCTGCAAAATCCGCACAGCCCGAAAGGTCATGTCTTCCAAATTACCGATGGGCGTAGCGACGACGTAGAGCATTTTAGAAATTTCAAAGGCAATCTGGGTCAGCGACTCGCACCGAGCTAGCTTCAATCTAAGCCAACCCCGGCGGTAGGGGTTCTCCGCAGCGCTGATGCACAGTGGCGATTTTCTCAAATAGCCAGGGATGGGCCGCCCGATAGTGGGGCAATAGGGCCAGCGGACTGAGCAGGGCCGCGGTGGTCAGGTCGGCGGCGGTAATCTGGCTTCCCACCCAATACTCGCGGTCTTTCCAGTGCTGCTGGAGGTAGTGGAGGGCATCGGCCAGGCGATCGCCCGCCAGCTTGACCCGCGCTGCATTCATGCCATACTGGCGGCGCACGATGGCAATCACGGCCTGGCTCATCAGCGACGGGTCGATGGACTTGCCCGCGCCCGCACGATAGTCGTAGTAAACAAAGCGGGTGGCAACGCCGATGCTCTCGTCGAGCCAGTCTTCAAGCTGCTTCACCTGGCTGCGCTGAACCGGATCGGCGGGATGGTGCTGGTCGAGAAATTCAAAAATGTGGCTAGAGTCGGCGATCGCCCTTGGCTGCCCCTCTAGCTCTGGCAGCAGCACAGGCACGGTGGTAGTCCCTGTCAGCGGCTTTAGCTTCAGCGCGTGCAGCCCCGGAGTCAGATTTTCCACCGTAAACGGCAGTTGCTTATAGCCCAGCGCCAGCCGAGCTTTGCGGCAATAGTGGGAGGTGCTGAATTGCAGCAGGTGCATGGGTCTTGGGCCAATAAAAATCCACGGCAGATGCCTCTCTCAGCATACGCGCATTGGAATACACGCATTGCCCTAATTCCAGAGGGGCGATCGCCGTGGATGGCTGATCGAGATGAAAGTCAGGTGAATGAAGCTAGAACACGAGAATGCACTGAGTTAGCCAATACCAGCGATAGGCAGCCAAGCGATGAGTAGACGGTGAATGCGAAACGGCAGGCTAACTCACAACAAACTACGGCGTGGTCGTTGGCGAAGGCGCGGGCGACTCGGTGCCAGCAGGCGACTCGGTGCCAGCCGGCTCACTGCCACCACCACAAGCGCCCAGCATTGCTGCCAAACCCAGCGTGCAGACCAAAGCAACTAGCTTCTTGTACATTCGTAGCTCCTCATTCGTAGGGGTTTAAGTGTGTAGAAAAACATCCGAGAGGCTCGGAAGCAAAGCACTGTCTGCGTTTCAGACAGTCGGCACTTTACCGCAGGTGAATGAACAAAAATGAACCAAATCAGTTCTATCAGATCCCGTGAACAATGTGTCTCAGCCAACAATCAGAGGTTTTAATCGGTCGCAGGACATAGCTTTGGGTTGCCCCATCACTTGAATATTTCAGGTGAATATTTCAGGCTGTCTTGGCTGGATCGATTCCAGCCCGTTTTGGGAACGCTGAAGGCAGTCGCTGGCAACCGAATGACCCAAAGCGACCCAAGTTCAAATTCTGCCTCAAGCTGTTTCGGTCTGGCCAGCCATCCTCTAGCAAACAAGCTTCAGAAAATGGCGAAAACGGCTCCAGACCTTCCCAACTTTCATAAGATGTAAGGCAGATATCAGGCATCGCTTCTTTCACAAGTTCCCTGGACAGCATGGCACGGACGGGTGGATCATCGCGCACAACCCCAGCAAAGAAATCCCGGCTTCCCTCCGGGCGGATGCTGCTGCAATGGCTCAACCTGCGGCCAGAGGAAAGCGAGCGCACCTTTTTGATGTTTGCCTTCTACACCGCCACGTCGATTGGCGTGCTGTGGCTGGAGGTCAGCATTGCCGCCCTATTTTTGGATGAATATGGGGCAAACTCGCTGCCCTGGATCTACATCGTCAGCGCAGGCATTGGCACGGTTCTGGGCTTCTTTTACTCGCTGCTGCAAAAGTTTCTGCCGCTGCGCCAGGTGATTGTGGTGATCGCGGTGCTGATGGCGCTGCCGCTGCCGCTGTTTCGGCTGGGGCTGGCGATGCCGCTGATGATGGGCTATAGCGTATTTTTGATGCGGCTGTGGATGGAGGCGATTTATGTACTCAATGAACTGACGACCTCGATCACTGCCAACCAGTTGTTCAACATTCGCGAAATCAAGCGAGCCTATCCCATGATTAGCAGCGGCGTGCTGCTGGCGGATGTGCTGAGTGGGCTGTCGCTGCCTGTGCTGCGATCGCTCGTAGGGCTAAATAACGTCGTGCTGCTAGCGGGGGCCATGCTGATGATCGGGGCAGGCATTCTCTATCGCCTCAGCCGCTCCTACAGCCAATTCTTCCCCGATTCGCCCCGGCGACTGCTGCAAGAACGCCAGCCCGACTTCACCACGCGCCGACTGCGGCGGCCGCTCCAGCGGTATGTGGTTCTGCTGGTGGCGTTTTTTGTGATGGCGCAGGTGCTATGGCTGCTGCTGGATTTTCAGTATCTGGCGCAGCTAGAACGACGAGTCAGCGGCGAGCAGCTTGCCGACTTTTTGGCCTTTTTCAGCGCAATTTTGGGGACGTTTGAACTGCTGGTGCAGTGGTTTGTCTCTAGTCGGGCGATCGAGCGGCTGGGCGTGTTTGTGGTGACGATGGCCCTGCCTGCACTGATCTTCATCATCAGCCTAGTGTCGATGATGGGCTGGCTCAGCCTGTTTGTCGGCATGGTGATTTTGAAATTTGCCGATGAACTGCTGCGCTATACCGTGCTGGCTAGTACCGGCCCAATTCTGTTTCAGCCTGTGCCGGACAACGTTCGTAGCCGCGTACAGTCCATTGTGCGGGGCATTGCCGAGCCGTTTTCCTCTGGGCTGACGGGCGCGGGTATGTTAACGACGCTGTGGCTGTGTCAACACGTCTTCAGGGGCAGCGACCCGGACGCGCTGCAAGATGCCGAAAGCCTGGTATTCATGTTCCAGATTATGCTGTGCGGGGCGCTGTGGTTTGTGACGGTGTGGCTGCTGCGATCGCGCTACGTCGATTTGCTCGTGATCAGTGCTGACCGGGGCGAACTCAGCCTGTCCGATGCGGATCTGCGGACATTTAAGCGGGCGGTAATCGAGGCGCTGGGCAAGGGAACCGATGCCGACAAACAATCTTGCATTGAACTGCTCAGCCATATCGACCCGAAAGGCGTGGGCGAGGTGCTGGCTCCGATGCTGTCTGACTTTTCGCCCGCGCTCCAGCGCCAGAGCCTGCTGGTGATGACGGAAAACCCCAACCCGCTGTTTTTGCCACTGGTGCGATCGCTCATCGAACAACCACTGCCGCCTGATGTGCTTTCCATCGCCCTGCGCTATATCTGGCTGACGGACCCCGACCCCGATATCGAGCGGCTACGCCCCTACCTCAACCCGTCGGCTGATCCCGAAGTGCGGGGCACGGCGGCCTCCCTGATGCTGCGGCGGGGCACACTCGAACAGCGGGCCGAAGCCACCGACACGCTGCGGCGAATGCTGACCCACAAGCGCGAACGAGAGCGGGTGATGGGCTGTCGGGCGCTGGGCGAGGCGCTGTATCTGCAAGCTTTGCGAATCTACATCGAGCCATTGCTGCGGGACGAGTCGCTGCGGGTGCGCTGTGCCCTGCTAGAGGCGATCGCCGCCACCCGCACTGAAGAATACTACCCCTCGCTGCTGCGGGCGCTGCAATTCAAATCGACCCGCGAAGCCGCCATGCAGGCGCTGACTCGCCTGGGCGACGACGCAATTCCGCTGCTGATAGCGCTGGGCAAAGATATCTACAAGCCCGAAATCATTCGCGCTTGCGCCTGGAAAACGCTGGGGCGCATTGGCACGCCCGACGCGGTTCGCGCCCTGGTTCGCAACCTGGAAACCGCCTGGGGGCCCAGCCGCCGCACTATTCTACGAACCCTCTTGAAAATTCCTAACGAAATTGGCATTGACGCAGCAGCCGACGAATTGGGGCGGAGTGGCGTAGAGGAATTGATCAACCTGGAGCTAATGCTGATTGGGCAGGTCTATGCCTGTCTACTGGATTTGCCGCCGGAGCGGGTGCCGGGGCAAACCGCCGACCTGCTGCGCCGCGCCCTCAGCGATTTGCAAGACGATGCCCGACAGCGCCTCTTTTTGCTGATGCGGCTGCTGTATCCCTCCAGCGCAATTCAGGCCGCCGCGTTTAACCTACAGTCCCATTCTTCGGAGAGCGTGGCGCGGGGGCTGGAAATTCTGGATAACACGCTCGATATCCAGAGCAAGCGGGCGCTGCTAAGCATTCTCGATAGCCGCCCCGATTTGGAAAAGCTGGAAAACCTGGATGAGTTTGTGGACTATCAGCCCCTATCGCCGAGCGATCGCCTGCGATACCTGCTGGATCTGCGCCATTTTCTGTCCGATTGGGCCTTAGCTTGCAGCGTCCACGTTGCCCGTGAAAATCGCTGGAGCCTCACACCCGCTCAGATTATTGCCTGTCTGCAACATCCCACAGGGTTTGTGCGGGAGGCAGTGGTGGCTTATTTAGAAGTGGCCTCGCCGCGCACCCTGCGGGAGTTGCTACCCATGCTCCGCCGCGACCCCAATCGACTCGTCGCTGCCCAAGTCGAGCAACTGTTGCAGCGGTACAGCGCGGTTTCCACTCACAATGGCAACGGCAAGGTGCTCACCCACCCTGCAACACCGCCCGACCCACCGCCGCGTTTCAACCCACCCCGCCCGTCAGACCTGCCGATGGGCTGGGAGCCGACTTGACCGTTTCCAGGCAAAACTCGATTCGCAAACTGATTAGGCTCACTGAGCCTAGCAGGTTTGAGTTCAGCAAATTTAGCGAGTTCATCCTCGGTTTCATGCAGTTCAATAGACGTTCATGGTTCTTTCCTTCATGGGTCTTTCATGGGTCTTTCATGTTCATCGCTCTTCAATGAACGACTCGACTAGCGAGCCATCAAGCTGGCTCCGGCTGTAAATTTTCCTTTCGGTCGTGATTCAGCGAAATTTCTGGACAAAAGATGAATAGAATTCTCTGCATGGGCAACCTACGGATGGAACAGACAACACGCAGGGACTCACGCGCTGAGGACTGGGCATTTGGGAGCGGATGCTACAGGCTTTGGGTCGGGGTAGGGTTCACATTGGTATGCTGACGAGCGTTGATCGCCTTCTATTTGTGCGCGGTGTCCCCATTTTCAAAGAACTGCGGGACGACTTTTTGGTGCGCCTCGCTTCCATCATGGACGAGCAAGAATTTCCGCCGCAGCACACAATTGTCAGCCAGGGACAGGAGGGGCGATCGCTCTATATTTTGGTGAAAGGTAGTGTGCGCGTCCATGCGGACAACCAGGAAATTGCCCGGCTCGACAAGGGCGCGTGCTTCGGGGAAATGTCGGTGTTTGACGCGGAGCCGCGTTCTGCCTCTGTCACGACCATCGACCGCTGCGAGTGCCTGACGTTAACCCAGCAGCAGCTTTATGAGGCAATCGAAGAAACCCCCAGTATTGCTGTCAATATCATTCGTCTGCTGTCGCGCCGCATCCGCGAACAAAACCAGAAAATTAACAAACTCCAAAACGGCAATATCAACCGTCGCCTGTCTGATGGAATCTATCAAAAACTGACTGGTGTTTGAGTCGGGACACGGCACGAGGAGGCTGAGGGACGAGGTTAAGGGCGAGCGGACTGGCTAGATGACCCGGCTAGATTGGGCACTGACATACTTGAGACAGCAAACTTACTGCCCTCATCCCCCAACCCCTTCT
>NZ_DVEA01000235.1:0-13220 GCF_015295965.1 Thermoleptolyngbya sp. M55_K2018_002 | reverse complement strand
GTGTGGGATGGCGCGTCTCGGCGCGTGGTGGATTTTGAAATTCTGCCTGTGTCTCTGCTGGGTCGGCCGCGGGTGGATGTAACGCTGCGAATTTCTGGCTTTTTTCGCGATGCCTTTCCCAATCTAATCGACCTGTTTCACCAAGCGGTGACGGCGGTGTCCCAACTAGATGAGCCGCCCGCAGACAATCCCTTGGCAGCGCGGGTGCGGCAGGAGGCGACCCAGTGGCAGGCAGCAGGGCTGACTCCAGAACAGGCAGAAGGGCGATCGCGCTATCGCATTTTTGGCTCCAAGCCCGGAGCTTATGGGGCAGGACTGCAAGGGCTAATCGAGGCGCAAAACTGGACGACCGAAGCCGACCTGGCCCGCGCCTACATCAACTGGAGCAGCTACGCCTACACGGGGCGGGGCGAAGGCAAATCTGCACCAGAAGCCTTTGAGTCGCGCCTGAAATCCCTGCAAATCGTACTGCACAACCAGGACAACCGCGAACACGACCTGCTCGACTCTGACGATTACTACCAGTTTCAGGGCGGCATGACGGTGGCTGCCCGCGCCCTCACCGGGCGATCGCCACAGGTCTATTTTGGCGATCACGCGCTGCCCGAAAATCCCAAAATCCGCACATTGCGAGAAGAAATCGCCCGCGTCTACCGCTCTCGCGTGGTCAACCCCAAGTGGATCGAGGGCGTGATGCGCCACGGCTACAAGGGCGCGTTTGAAATGGCGGCGACGGTGGATTATCTGTTTGCCTACGACGCGACGACCCGCTGCGTGGCAGACTACATGTATGAAGGCGTGGCGCAGGCCTATATGCTAGACAAAACCGTGCAGGCGTTTGTGCAAGAAAAAAATCCCTGGGCGCTGCGCGACATGGCCGAGCGGCTGCTGGAAGCACACCAGCGGGGTCTGTGGACCCAGGTTCCGGAGGACATGCTAAACAGATTGAGGGCGATCGCCCTCCAGTCTGAAGCCCACATCGAATCCCGCCTATAGATCTCACAAAATCTCACGCAAAATCCTATACAAAACTCACAGTCACGAAAAGCGGCATTTCACGAAGGAAACATTTCACGAAGGAAAAGTGATGCACAGTTCTCGAACGTTGCCATGTGCATTACGCTTCGAGCCGATTTGAAAGCGCTACTATACAGGCAAGCTCTCTAATTTTTTGCCAGCCCTCCCCAAACACAATGACTCCCTTCCGCCGGGTTCTCACGGGCGCGGTCTTGTTCCTGATCACAATCATCGTGGCAACTGCCGGATATATGGTTGCAGGCTGGACATTTCTAGACGCGATTTATCAGGTGGTCATCACGGTCTTTGGCGTTGGCTTTGGCGAAGTCAATCCAATTACAACGCCAGCCCTGCGCTTGTTTACCATGCTGGTGATTATCGGTGGTACGTCCTCAGCAGTCTACGCCGTAGGGGGGATTGTGCAGATGATTACCGAGGGAGAAATCAATCGGGCGCTGGGAGTCAGACGCATGTTAAAAGCCATTGAAACCCTCGAAAATCACACTATTATTTGCGGCTTTGGGCGAATGGGGCAAATCCTGGCGCGGGAACTCAGCGACAAACAAAAGCCCTTCGTCATAATTGATAACGACGCAGGGCGCGTGATCGAAGCGCAGGAAATGAGCTATCTGGTCATCAGCGGCAACGCAACCGATGAAGAAGTGCTAGAGCTAGCAGGGATTCGGCGAGCCAGATACTTGGCGACCGTGCTGCCAGACGATGCGGCAAATGTGTTCATCACGCTGACATCGCGGGGCATGAACCCGGCTCTGTCTATTTTAGCGCGGGGAGAATATCCCAGCACCGAGCGCAAACTCCGCCTCGCTGGGGCAAACCATGTCGTGCTGCCCGCCACCATCTGCGCGATGCGAATGTCTCAGATGATCACACACCCCGCCTCCCTCGACCTGCTGAACCACAACGACGGCAGCAGCACCCTGAATGAACTGCTGGGAAATCTGGACATGCAGCTTGACGAGTTGCGGGTGTCTCGCGGTTCTGCCCTGATTGGCAGCTTTGTAAAAGACTTGGAAGTGCGGGGGCACGGGCAGATCGGCCGAACCTATCTGATCGTGGCGCTGCGACGTGCAGACGGAACCCTGATCATGAATCCCGGTTCTACCGTTGTGCTGCATGAAGATGACACGGTGATTGTGATGGGACACAAGGGCGACATGCCCAAGCTGGCTGAAGAACTATCGCTCAAGCGCCAGATTCGCTATCGTGGCGCAAAGCTTTAGGCTGCCACATTCGGAATGAGAGAGACGTTGATTAAGCGATTTGATGCGATGTTTTAATGCAATTTAATGCAATATCTGGGGGCGATCGCCCCGAATTTCCTGATTCAATTTGGACTATCTTTCTTAAGAAAATCTAACGTTTTTTATGAACCCATCAGCCTCTAAACCAGCACTCAGATAAGCTTCAGAGATCAATGAGATGGTTGTTATGTTGTTTCACAGGAAACACTAACACGATGAGGATTAGTAAAAAATGGGCAGTGCTAGCAGGCTTTTTGCTAGCGCTGATTACGTCAGTCTCAATTAGCTTTGCAAACACATCATCGGGATTATCTGAGGCAGAGGCTTTGCTGGCTTCTGCCGCAAGAGAATCGGGTCGTCCGAGCTATTCTGAAAGCACGGCTGTCAGGTTTAAACCGAGCGACAATGTGTATTTGAAAAGCGCATTAGCAGTTGATTTTACGCCCGACAAAGCAACTGTTACATTGCCGCTTTATCGAGGGCTTTCACCCCAAGGAGAATCTGTTTATTACATTCTGACTGAGGCTTCTGATTTTGAGGTGGCTAAAAAATTGGGCATCAATTTTGCACCCAAAATGAAGAATGTAATTGGCACGTCGGGCGCACAACCAGTAACTCTTGAAAACGGAATTATTCGGTTTCGAGGTAATGTCGATTTCTCACCTACTTATGCGGTAGAACCCGGCAGCCCGTATCCATTTCCGCCCAAGGTGGCCAATCCTGGGGCGATCGCCGATGCACAATGGTCGTCAATGGCAGTGCTGCCCAGCAACGTGGTGCTGAATGCTCAAATGGTTCACAACACCTCTGGCAGCCATGATCGCCTGGTCGATATTGACCTTGAAAAGCGAACCGCTACGATGTCCATCCTGGACGGGTTTCAGGGCGGACGGCAGTACTTCTATCATCTGGTGACGGATGTCTCCGCAGATGTTCCCTCGGTGCTAGAAAAGGGCGTTTTTGCGCCAGCGCTGGCCAACATCCCCGCCTTTGGCAAGTCACTGCCCTCTGACCAATCTGCGCTATTGGGATTTTCGCCCGTCCTCAATGGCATTATCAGTACGGATACAGGTGAACATCAGGGGTTTGCCTCCTCTTTAGCAAACAATGGCATCGACCCAATCAATGTGTTTCCCTACGCTCCGTCCAACGATGATCCCTCAGCTTCCAACAACTACAGTCCGCTGTGGGATGCCCATGTGAGCATGTGGACTGATCGGGCGATCGCCGAAAACAAAGTCAGACGCATCACCTCGTTTGAAGACCTGGAGGGATTGATCAAATCTGGCATGGTCACAAGCGCCTACATCAACCCGGAGGGGCCAGGCAATGCGTGGCTTTACGGACTGCGACCTACGCGGGCAACGATCAACTGTCCCGTGATTGCCCATCCGATTCTGTAAACCTATCAAGAGTTCCATAAAACAGTTTTCCGTGGGCGCACATAGCATACACGCCCACGGAAAATTGCTGTTCTTCTCTTGTTTTCGCTGTCGTCCTCAGTTCTTTGAGCTACTGCAAGGCGTTTGCGCCTGCCACCACCTCAAGAATTTCCTGAGTGATTGCCGCCTGACGCGCCTTGTTATAAGTCAGCGTCAGCGTCTTCATCAGTTCGCTGGCGTTGTCGCTGGCATTGTTCATTGCCGTCATTCGGGCCGCAAGTTCACTCGCCGCCGATTCTTGTAGCGCCCGCAGCAATTGGTTATTCAGATACAAAGGCAGCAGGGCGTTCAGAATCTGCACCGGATCTTGCTCAAAGATCATGTCCTGCGGGAAAGAACGCGCATCTGGTGCAGTTACCTTTTCCCGCTCCACTGCAAACTCACCGCCACGAGTCGTCAGGCGAAAGATTTCGTCATCGGGGGTTTCCAGACCTTGGGGATCAAGCGGCAGCAAGGTTTGAATCACCGGGCGAGAACTGACCAGCGACACGAACTTGGTGTAAATCAGCTCGACTCGATCCACGGTTTCCGACAGAAACAGCGACAACACCTCATCAGAAATCTTGGCAGCTTCTGCCGCCGTTGGGATTTGCTCTAGTCCCGAAAAACTAGCATCAATGGGCTGATTTCGGCGCTGGAAGTATTGCAGCGCTTTCCGTCCAACCAGGACGAAGCGATAGTTTAGACCCTCAGCCTGTAGCTCACGGGCGCGAGCTTCGGCCCGCTTGATGATGTTGCTGTTGTAGCCGCCACATAGACCGCGATCGCCCGAAATCACCAGCAGCCCAACGGTCTGCACCTCCCGCGACTTTAGCAGCGGCAGATCGACATCTTCAAACTGCATCCGCGCCTGCAAGCCATATAGCACTTGCGCCAGCCGATCGGCAAAGGGACGAGTCGCGATTACCTGCTCTTGGGCGCGGCGCACTTTTGCAGAAGCCACCAGGCGCATCGCCTCTGTGATTTTCTTGGTATTCTTGACCGACTGAATGCGATCGCGAATTGCCTTAAGGTTTGCCATAGTTAAGAGGTTAGGAGTTAGGGGTTGGGGGATTGAGTCGAAGAGGAGAGGTTAGGGGTCAGAAAAACAAACCCATGCAGATTCCTGACACCTAACCCCAGACACCTCATCCCTACTTCAGACCTGCCAGGAAGGTTTGCTTATATTCGGCGATCGCCTCTTTCAGCAGTCCTTCTGCCTCATCCGTCAGCACCTTTTGCCCTTGGACGATTTCGATGTACTTGGCCTTGCTGGTCTTCAAATAGTCGCGCAGCCCCTTGGTGAACGCAGTCACCTTTTCCACCGGAATATCATCCAGATAGCCGTTAATCCCGGAGTAAATCACAGCCACCTGCTCTGCCACCGACAGCGGCGAATACTGCGGCTGCTTCAGCAGTTCCCGCAGGCGCTGACCCCGTGCTAGCTGATCCTGGGTCGCTTTGTCGAGGTCAGACGCAAACTGAGTAAAGGCTTCCAGTTCAGCAAACTGAGCCAGTTCCAGCTTCACCTTACCCGCGACTTTCTTCATCGCCTTGGTCTGCGCCGCAGATCCCACGCGAGACACCGAAATCCCTGCGTTCACCGCCGGACGCAGACCTGAGTTAAACAGGTCAGAAGACAGGAAGATTTGTCCGTCCGTAATCGAAATGACGTTCGTTGGAATATAGGCCGACACATCACCCGCTTGGGTTTCCACGATTGGCAGCGCCGTCATGCTGCCCTCACCCAGTTCAGGGCTGAGCTTTGCAGCCCGCTCTAGCAGGCGTGAGTGGAGATAAAACACATCGCCAGGGTAGGCTTCCCGTCCGGGCGGGCGACGCAGCAGCAGCGACATCTGGCGATAGGCCTGGGCTTGTTTTGAAAGGTCGTCATACACCACCAGCGTATGCTTACCCTTGTACATGAAATACTCCGCCAGGGTTGCGCCCGTGTAGGGAGCCAGGTATTGCAGCGGAGCGGGGTCGCTGGCGTTTGCCGCCACAACGATGGTGTATTCCAGCGCACCGCGAGACTGGAGCGCATCTACCACCTGAGCCACCGTCGAAGCCTTCTGACCCACCGCAACGTAGACGCAGATCACGTCTCCGCCCTTCTGGTTCAGGATGGTGTCCAGCGCAACGGCAGTTTTGCCCGTCTGACGGTCACCAATGATTAGCTCACGCTGACCCCGACCAATTGGAATCATGGCATCGATCGCCGTAATCCCGGTCTGCATCGGCTCGTACACCGATTTCCGCTGCACAATACCGGGTGCAGGAGATTCCAGCAGGCGAGAATCAGTCGCGGCAATCTCCCCCTTACCGTCAATCGGACGTGCCAGCGCATCGACCACACGACCCAGATAGGCTTCCCCAACAGGAATCGAGGCGACTCGACCCGTTGAGCGTACAGTGCTGCCCTCCTGAATATTCAGACCTTCGCCCATCAGCACAGCACCCACACTGTCTTCTTCCAGGTTCAGCGCCAGACCAATCGTGCCGTCTTCAAATTCCAGCAGTTCGCTGGCCATAACGTTCTCTAATCCATAGACGCGGGCAATGCCGTCGCCGACCTGCAACACGGTTCCCACGTTGGAAACCTTAACTTGCTGGTCGTATTGCTCGATTTGCTGGCGAATAATGCTGCTAATTTCGTCTGGTCTAATTGCTACCATTGCGTTTTTCTCCAGTTAAACGGTGGGGGATCAGGTTGTAATACCCGTCGGGATGAAAGTAATAAATTCTTTATGGATCAAGGGGAACCAGTAAAGGCAGCCAGTTGTCCGGGGGTGCTTCCTAGCTAGAACCCATTAGCTTCAGTCCGATACGTCGCAGTTGACCCCGCAGGCTTGTGTCATACACTTGAGAACCCACCTTAATCACAACTCCACCAATCAGGTCAGGATTGATGCGAGTTT
Organism: Thermoleptolyngbya sp. M55_K2018_002; assembly: GCF_015295965.1. Taxonomy (NCBI): domain Bacteria; kingdom Bacillati; phylum Cyanobacteriota; class Cyanophyceae; order Oculatellales; family Oculatellaceae; genus Thermoleptolyngbya; species Thermoleptolyngbya sp. M55_K2018_002. The sequence continues at coordinate 6,602 of NZ_DVEA01000235.1, read as the reverse complement.
CCAGATCAACTTGCTGGGCACCCGTTAGCTCTTTGACCTTATTGCGAACTGCTTCTTGCTGGGCTTCGGTCAATTCAACAGGCGCACTGACCTCCGCCAGAACGGCTTGCTTCAGTTCGCGCAGGAGCGCCTGATACTGCTTGCAAATGTTGTCTAAGAACAGAATTCGACCCCGATCCACCAGCAGAAACAGAAAGTTGAGCGTATAGGGATGAACCTGCTCTGATGCAAGCTGGCGCAAAATGCCTTTCTTGGCATCAGGCTTAATCAGCGGGTTTGCCAGGACTTGCTGAAGTTCTTCTGATTCGGCCAGGAGCGATCGCAAGAATGCGACATCTTCACCAAAGCGGTCAATCAAATCACTGGATTTGGCAAGCGACATCAAAGCCTGTGCATAAGGCTCCGAGACTTCGGATGCTGTAATTGAATCTCTCATTTCGCTAACCTCCCAATGCCGCAATGCCGCGATCGATTAACTGCTGCTGGGCATTTTCGCTCAGTCCGCCTTTCAACCTTGCCTCGACCTGCTGGAGCGCAAGCGCTGCCACTCGCTGACGCAGTTCGTTCACAACGCGCTGCTCTTCTGCGGCGACATCCTGATCCGCCGCCGCCTGCATTCGAGCCACATCCTGCGTCGCCTGCTCTAGAATTGCGGCACTCACTGCGGCTGCCTGAGCCTCTGCTTCTGAGCGAATACGAGCCGCCTCTTCTTGAGCCTGTGCCAGCTTTTGCTGCTGCTCTGCCAGGAGAGCGGCGGCTTCCTGCTTGCGCTGCTCTGCTTCCTTGATCGAAGCTTCGATTTTCGCCCGCCGATCGCTCAGCGTTTTCCCTAAAAAGCCGCGACCAAAATACACCAAGACACCAATGATGATGGCGAGGTTAATCAGGTTTGTGTCTAGCAGGTCAAAATTCAGCCCAAAGCCGCCCTCTTCAGCCGCTTCTCCCGCTGTTGCGGCGATCGCCAACAAACTCCCTAGTATCTCCATCTGTGAATGCCCGAATCTGCGTCTTTGATTGATTCACGAGTTCAAAACAGGTCTCTGGAAAGCCAACCGAAGAGCAACGTCAACTAGCACAACACCAGAAAACGCTGCGACCCAGCGGCTTGCCCCGTCAGCGCTAGCCAAGCGCAACGCCACCCGTCACCTTTTCCAAAATCTGACGGCTCAATTCATCCACCTGCTGCTCTAAGGACTGCAATGCCGCAGCCTTTTGAGCATCTAAATCCTTTTGCGCCTGCTCTCGCTGAGCCTGAGCAATCTGCTGGGCTTCGGCAATCTTTTGAGCTGCGATCTTCTGAGCATCTGCCTCAGCCGCTGAGACAATTGCGATCGACTGGCGACGAACCTCGGCTGCCTCGGTCTCATACTGCTTAGCCAGCGCCTCTGCTTTTGCCAGACGCTCCTTCGCTTCCGATTGATTGGCGCGGATGTAGCCCTCGCGGTCATCCAGTGCCTTTCCCAACGGCTTGTAAAAAGTGACGTTGAGTACTGCAACCAGCAGCATAAACTGAAGCGCCATCAGCGGCAGCGTGGCATCCAGGTCAAACAGACCACCGCCGCCCTCTTCAGCCAGTAAGAATGTCCAATAAACCATATTCATTCGCCCCGACTAACTTTTTGGGGTTCTACTAACCAGACCATTTGCCCTAACGTCGAAAGCGCCGTCGAGGAGCGTTGCCCAAAGTTGGATACCCGGCTCGAGCGCGATCGCCCGACAACAATACACTCAAGTCCAAGACACTCAAGTCCAAGCAAGCCTGTGGCTGAAATGCTCTGCACCCCAGCCACACGGCCCACCTCTTAGGCAAAGGGGTTGGCAAACAGCAGCACCAGCGCCACCACCAGACCGTAGATCGTCAGCGCTTCCATGAACGCCAAGCTCAGCAGCAGCGTACCGCGAATCTTGCCCTCTGCTTCGGGCTGACGAGCAATCCCTTCAACTGCCTGACCAGCGGCATTCCCTTGACCAATGCCAGGGCCGATCGCCGCCAGACCTACAGCCAGCGCAGCAGCCACAACCGAAGCAGCAGAAATAATCGGATCCATGATGTTTTCCTTCCCTAAAAATTACAGAACGAGAAACACGTCAGCAAATGCGTGATCCGGCTTGCAAAATCAGCCCATGTAAAGGCGATCGCACACCTCACACAACGACCGTCGATTGCACTGACGACTGCTGCAATCGAGTCGCATGAACGGGGAATTCACACACCCCAACTGAGGATGCTAGTGCTCCTCATGCCCTTCACCGTGGTGATCCTCCATTGCCTCGCCGATGTAGGCTGCCGCCAGCGTCGCAAAGATGAGCGCCTGAATTGCACTCGTAAAGAGGCCAAGCGCCATCACGGGCAACGGCACAAACAGCGGCACCAGGAGAACCAGCACACCCACCACCAGCTCATCCGCCAAGATATTTCCGAAAAGTCGGAAGCTGAGGGAGAGCGGCTTGGTGAAATCTTCAATAATCTTGAACGGCAGCATAAACGGCACAGGCTGCACGTAGTTGCCAAAATAGCCCAATCCCTTACGGCTAAACCCTGCGTAGAAATAGGCCAGCGAGGTCAGCAGCGCCAGCGCAACCGTGGTGTTGATATCGGCAGTCGGCGCACCCAGTTCACCCTCTGGCAGCTTGAAGAGCTTCCAGGGAACCAGCGCACCCGACCAGTTGCTCACGAAGATGAACAGAAACAGCGTGCCCACAAACGGAACCCAGGGGCGATATTCCTTTTCACCAATCTGGTTTTTCGCCAGATCGCGAATGAACTCTAGCCCGTATTCCATTAGGTTTTGTAGCCCAGAGGGAACGCGCTGGATATTACGGCTTGCCAGGAACGTGACCAGCACCAAAAGGCCGATTACAAACCACGAGGTGAGGAACACCTGCCCATGCAGCTTTAGATTTCCTAACTGCCAATAGAAGTGTTTGCCGACTTCTAGCTCAGCAAGCGGAAAGGCATTGAAGACGTTAAGAGAAAGCAACGTTTCCATGAAAATGGCTTGCCCGAATTAACTGGAGGGATGCTAGGATATCTAAACCTATCCCTGTGAGGGGAGGATAGATGTCCGCAACATATAGAAAATGACCGCAGCTTTATAGGTCAGGAAGCCTAAAAAAATAGGCATAATTTGAAGCTGATTCCAGCGAGAAGCAATCAGAATCAAACCCACCAAGAGAACGAGACGAGTGTTTCCAATTCGTCCCTTTTCTCGGCCTAGCTGCTCAACGTTTCTAGCCAACATTCTCAAGTAAACCACACCTGTGCACGCTCCAATCAGGTAATTGAGAGCAATATTCAGGGAGTAGGCTGCCCACACAGAACTAAAAATGACCGCAGCCATGACAAGCGTTGTTAGCAGCAGATGGTTCTGAAGCTTGTAATATTCCTGCATGGATGCATCGGGCCGGGCTGACAGGGCGGCAGAGGAGTCGTTGCTCTCTGGAGCAGCAGGATCAGCCGGAGCGTTCGTATTGGTTTCGGGTGGGAGATCTGGCGTGGTCACGATTGAGAACCGAGTCCAGATAGGTCTTTTGGAGTCATCAGTGCATCATTGCCAACGCAGTGATGAACCGTCTCTAATCATATCATCGCAGGGTAACAATACTTAATGACGGTGATTCAAAATCATTCAATTCCTATGGAATTTCTAAACAGGATGCTTTGAAAAGATTTTAGAAGGCTTTTGCAACTGAAGATCCTGGAGGGTCAGCTTGGGGTTCGGGCTGCTGGGGTTAGCAGCAGCAGTTGTTGGCGCTGGAGGTTGCGAACGCTGTCTAGGGGCAACGGCTGGTCTTGCAGGATTTGGGCGATCGCCCTTCCGTCATTCTTCTCACAAGCCTTGAGAAAGCCCCACTCGGCCTCGCTGAGGTTGATGATCTGGTAGTCGTAGTTAAACACGCAGCGACTATCCCAGCCGTCGATGCAGGGGCTGAGGGTGGGAATGGCGCTGAGCAGGTCGGCATCCGATGACCAGTCGTAATGTTCTAACGGCGGCCGACCCAAAAAGAACTCGTAGTGGGTGATGGTGTCGGGATCGAGCAGTTCGATCAGGCGGTAACGCTGGCGATCGCCCAGACCTTCGGCTCGCTGCATCAACTCCGGCGACTTGCCCAGCAGTCGCTCCAGATCCCACACGCGAGGGTTTGAGAAGCCCAAGAATTCCAGCCCCGATGCGTCGATGAGTTCAAACAGGGTGTCGATGTTGTAGTCGATTTCCTGCGGATGCACGTACATATCGGCAAAGCACTCATCTTTTTGGTTTTCCAGCGACCAGCGCTCCTGTTCGCGCCGCACCAGGCGGTTGTTTTCGGGCAGGCTGGCAAAGATGGCTCGCCCTAGCTGCACGCCGTCGGCATAGTCGCCTCGGCGATCTTGCTGGAGGAGGGCGATCGCCTGCTGCATCAGCTTGATTTCCCAGCGCCCCAATTCCCCATAGACAAAAATGTGCATCATGCCGCCGGGAGCCAGCTTTTTCGCCAATGCCTGAATCCCGCGAATCGGGTCAGGCAGGTGGTGCAGCACGCCGACGCAGTTAATCAGGTCAAACTCGCCCGGTAGCTGATCCGCATCGTACAAACTCCGGTGGTGAAAGGTCGCGCGATCGGCCCCAGACCGCCGACACCGCTCCTGCGCCACCGACAGCGCCCCCGCGCTCAGGTCAATCCCCGTCACCTGCGCTTGCGGATTTAGATGCACCAGATATTCCGTCCCCACGCCCGTCCCACAGCCCGCATCCAAAATCCGAATATCCTGCCGTGCGGGTCTGCGTCCGGTGCAAAAGCTGTAGGCTGCTAGCCAGTTCCAGCGCCAGTTATAACCCGGTGGCGGTTCATCCAGCAGCGGCTCTGGGGGAAACGGATAGGTGTCATATAGCCGCGCAACCGCCGCGCTCACAGCCTGAGAATCGGACATAGAAGAGGAATTGGATAGGAAGGGCAATCCGAATTATAGGGGGTTGGGGGTGTGGGAGGGGGGGAATCGTTTGAACCCGAAGACTGGGGATGAGGCGAATTGGGTTACCGCTTGCCTCTTAAGATACAAGGAGAGAGCGCGGCGCGAGGAACGGGAGCCAGGTCTTGATTGTCTTCTCTACGCGATGTGCAACTTTCAATCTGCCCTCATCCCCCAGCCCCTTCTCCTGACTTGGGAGAAGAGGAGCAAGAGCGGCTTGACCTTCTTCTGTTCAAGCCTTTTTTCTGCCTCGCTTTCGATAAACCAATACCCCCAATCCCTCTAAACCTGTGTCCAAAGCCCGCTCACTTGCCGGAATCGCTGGAATTGTTGCCATTGCTACGCTGCTGAGCAAGGTGTTTGGCTTGTTTCGCCAGCAGGCGATCGCCGCCGCCTTTGGCACGGGCCCCGTGTTTGGCGCATTCAACTTTGCCTATGTAATTCCGGGCTTTTTGCTGATTTTGCTGGGCGGGATCAACGGACCCTTTCACAGTGCGATTGTCAGCGTCTTGTCGAAGCGCAAGCAAGAAGAAGTCGCGCCGATTGTGGAAGGAATCACGACGCTGGTGGTCAGCATTTTGCTGCTGGTGACGGTGGGCTTAATTGCGTTTGCAGAGCCAATGATGAGCTTGGTGGCTCCGGGTCTGTTTCTCTCGGCGGCCGATGCGGCGCGGGAGGGGATGTCGCCGGAAACCTATGCCACGCTCCAGCAGACGCGAGACATTGCCATTCAGCAGTTCAAGATTATGGCTCCGATGGCGGTGCTGGCGGGGCTGGTGGGCATCGGCTTTGGCGCGTTGAATGCGGCCAATCAATACTGGCTGCCGTCCATCAGCCCGCTGTTTAGCAGCGTCACGGTGCTGCTGGGGTTGGGGGGACTGGCGTGGTATCTGGGCGATCGCATTTCTGATCCGCAATACGCCATGCTGGGCGGCGCGGTGCTGGCCTGGTCTACCCTAGCCGGAGCGCTGCTGCAATGGCTGGTGCAGCTACCCGCCCAGTGGAAATCCGGATTGGGCACGCTGCGACCCCGGTTCAACTTCAACGATCCGGCCGTGCGCGAAGTGATCAACGTCATGGGCCCGGCGACGTTTTCTTCGGGCATGATGCAGATTAACGTATGGACGGATCTGTTTTTCGCGTCCTTTATTCCCAACGCGGCGGCGGCCGTTTCGGCAATGGGCTATGCAGGGCTGCTGGCGCTGACCCCCCTAGGCATTTTGTCAAACGTCATCCTGGTGCCGCTGCTGCCCGTGTTTTCTCGCCTCACCGCGCCGCAGGACTGGCCCGACCTCAAGCTCCGCATCCGTCAGGGACTGATCACCACGGCTCTGACCATGCTGCCCATCAGCGCCCTGATGATCGTGCTGGCCGTCCCCATTTCGCGGGTGGTCTACGAGCGCTATGCCTTCCGCCCCGAAGACTCGCTGCTCACCGCTACCGTGCTGATGGCCTATTCCGTCGGCATGTTTGTGTATCTGGGGCGCGACGTGCTGGTGCGCGTGTTTTATGCCCTGGAAGACAGCCTCACGCCCTTCCGCATTAGCATTGCCAATATCTTCTTAAACGCGCTGCTGGACTTTTTGCTAGTGCGTCCCTATGGCGCGGTGGGGCTGGTGCTGGCGACCGTCGGCGTGAACCTGATTTCGAT
>NZ_DVEA01000384.1:0-2394 GCF_015295965.1 Thermoleptolyngbya sp. M55_K2018_002 | reverse complement strand
CGGCTCCCGCGCAGACCATCCCTGCGCCCCTTCCTGCCAGCCCCTCGCCAACCACGCCCTAAAAGAACCCTAAAAGAACAGGACTTCCGAACTTGCGATAAGTGTTCTGGGTGTTGGGAAACTTTGACGTGATTTCCAGCCAAGCGGCGGCCAAGTCGCAGGCTTCACGCCAGATATTTTGCCCACTGGCTTACGATTTCCGGCGAGCCGTACCAGAGCCGCCCCGGTCGCGGCGAATGAACGACATCCGGCAGGGTAATATTCTCCGCACCTTCCAGGTGGGCTGCTTCGATGGGCGTAATGCCGTCGCCCCAGCAGCCGCCCACGCCGCAGGTCATTTCGTAGCTGCTGTGGGCAAACCAGGTTCCCGGTCGCCGCTGCCCATACACGGCCCTACCCGCCACGCAGACATAGCGCACCTGCGGGTAGAACGCGCCGGGATAGTGCGTTTTCACAAAGTCCAGGTTGCGCCGCGTCCAGCGCTCCCGGCTGATGTGGGGCGTGCCCAGGGTCACCAGCGTCGCCACCGAGGGATGCCCTTTCCAGAGGCAGGTCTTGCCCGCATCGCTGGGATGAATCTGGTACGGCACTTCACCCAGATAGATCCGGGCAATCCATCCGCCTGCGGAATGACCAACCAAATTGAGGCGATTGCCCCCCGTTTCGGCCTGCACTAGGCGCACCGTCGCATCCAGCTTTTCCAGAATCGGAGTCATCGAGCGGCCGCCCAGCGTTGGCACCCAATCTCGTCGCCGCAGGGGAACGGTCTTGGCCCAAATGCCCAACCCTTCGAGCGCCCGTTCCATCTCCCGATAGGGCGCAGCATCGGCAAAGTACCCCGGCAAAATGACCGTCGGCAAACTCATCCCCGGTTCCCCGCGCTCAACCAGTCCAGCACCAGCCGATTCACCGTGTCGGGGCACTCGTCGTGGGGACAGTGGCCAGCCCCCGCAATGGGCGTGTACTGGACGCGATCGGGTTCGGCGGCCGCCAGTTCTCGGTAGATTTTGGAGCCTGTAATCGGAGTCCAGGGGTCGGCATCGCCCCACAGCACTAGGATGGGCTGATGCACGCGGGGCAGCAGTTCCGCAGGGCTAGGGCCGGGCGGAGCCGTGAGAATTGAGGCGAAGACCTTCTGTGCGCCGGGGTCGCAGGAGGGTTCGTAGATCAGTTCCACCAGTTCATCGGTGACGGCGGTGTGGTCGCGGTAGACTTGCATCAGAGTGCGGCGGATGCGCGGCTTTTTGCGGACTTGCTCAAACAAAAACGGCCCCACTAGCTCCGAACTCACCAGTTGGGTAAACACGCCCATCACTAGCCGCAGCGGTGGGTTTAGCTCCTCTGGGCGATGGTTTAGCCCGCCCGCTGCATTGAGCAAGACGACGCGCTGCACCAGATCGGGATAGTCGGCGGCCATCATCAGGCTGAGCAATGCGCCGATGGAGTTGCCGACAAACACAGCCGGTGCGCCAATGTGGGCGGCCCAGAAGTCCTTGAGCAGGGCTTGCCAGAGTTCCAAACTGTAGGCGATCGCCGGTTTACTTGATCCGCCAAAGCCCAGCAGATCCAGCGCAAACACGCGATAGCCCGCCGCCGCCAGCACGGGGATATTGTTGCGCCAGTGCCCAATTGCTGCGCCAAAGCCGTGAATCAGCACCATCGGCTGACCCGCGCCCTGCACAGTGTAGCGGATGGTGTGGCCCTGCCAGTCCCAGTTGAGCTGTTCGAGGGGTTGGGGTGCAGTGAGTTGAGAAGTCACAGATAAGAGGCTACGGAGAATATTGAAGTTTTCTTAACTTCTTCTATCATAAAGGCTTTATCGCCCCGCCCACGTCCTCACCAGCTTCTGCAACTCTACTGCCCAAAAGCCAATCGTGCTAACCCCCACGCAGGCCCACAACTCAACACCTGTGAGCGGCTGAGTTTCAAACCAGCGCTGGAGGACTGGCAGCGTCATCACCAGCATTTGTAGCCCAAAGGTGAGCAGCACCGCACCCAGCATCGGCTTGTTGCTGAGCAGCCCAATTCGCGCTAGCAGGCGTTGTTCCGACCGCATCGCCAGGGCCAGCCAGATCCGAGAAAACGCCAGCGTCGCAAACACCATTGTTTGCCAGTTGGGGCGGCCCGTAGACCAGGTCCAATAGCCAAAGCCGAGGAAGGTAATGCCCATGAGAATGCCGATCCACACAATATCGCGCCCCACGCCCCGACTAAATACGCTTTCGCCCGGCGGATAGGGCGGCCGCTGCATCACGTTTTTCTCGGCGGGTTCCACGCTCAGCGCCAGGGCCAGCAGCCCGTCTGCCAGCAGGTTGATCCAGAGAATCTGAATGGGTCGCAGGGGTAGGGGCATGGCAATCAGCGGAGCCAGCAGCATCAGCACCACACCGCTGA
>NZ_DVEA01000185.1:0-13271 GCF_015295965.1 Thermoleptolyngbya sp. M55_K2018_002 | reverse complement strand
GCCCGCGAGAAATCGTCCAAAACCCAGACAACTTAATCGCAAGTGCGTAAGTCCTATTTGTGTAGACTTTACTTGCGGGCAAACTTGCGGGCAAACTTGCGGGCAAAGAGGACAGCAGCATGGATACGGCTTCAGGATTGACCTACGCCGTCTTGGGTACGGGGGCGTTGGGCGGCTACTATGGCGCGTGTTTGCAAAAGGCAGGGCTGGAGGTTCACTACTTATTGCGGAGCGATTTTGACCTGGTGCAGCGACAGGGGCTGGTGATCGAGTCGCCGGATGGGGATTTTGTACTGCCGCAGGTGAATGCCTATCGGCGATCGCCCGATATGCCGCGCTGCGATGTCGTGATTGTGGCGCTGAAGACGACCCAAAATCATCTGCTGCCAGACCTGCTGCCGCCTGTGGTGAAGGATGATGGCGTGGTGCTGGTGCTGCAAAACGGGCTGGGAGTAGAGGCTGAGGCAGCGGCGATCGCCGGCCCAGAGCGCGTCCTGGGTGGACTGTGTTTCCTCTGCTCCAACAAAGTCGGGCCGGGGCACATTCGCCATCTAGACTATAAAAAAATTGCGATGGGTGAATACAGCGCGGCGGGGGAGGCAGTGGGCATTACCGACCGAATGCGGCGGATCGCGGCAGACTTTGAGCGGGCAGACATTCCCATTGAACTGGCTGAGGATTTGGTGCTGGCCCGCTGGAAAAAGCTGATGTGGAACATTCCCTTTAACGGGCTATCCGTGGTGCTGAATGCGACGACGCAGGACATGATGGCCAACCCTGATGCGCGATCGCTCGCCGAGGCGCTGATGGAGGAGGTGATGAAAGGGGCAGCGGCGCAGGGACGGGCGATCGCCCCAGAATTTGTGCAGACCATGCTGGATCACACGGCAAAAATGAAGCCCTATCGCACCAGCATGAAGATCGACTACGACGAAAAGCGCCCGCTGGAAGTAGAAGCGATGTATGGCAATCCGCTGCGGGCGGCTCAGGCGGCAGGAGTCCACCTGCCTCAGATTCAAACGCTGTATCAACAACTGCGGTTTCTAGACGCGCAGAATCGGGGTTTGTAGCGGGGCGATCGAGAATTCTCTGAAAGTGGTTTAATACTGGTTTGGGAGGTTGCTGGCAGGGCGAAGGATGCGTAATTTCCGCGTCATACTCAAAGATTAGTTAATCTATCTGCAAGTTTTCTTGCATGGTTTTGCCTGAGATGGCCGACACAAGACAACGTAAGATGTTAGTCGGCAGTATTTCTTAACAAGGTCAACCTGTGAAGCTGTTCGTTTTCCACACACCGGAACTGATTCCTTCCGGCAAAACGCCCGACTGTGCGATCGCCATCGACGTACTCCGGGCAACCAGCACCATGGCCACCGCACTCAACGCTGGAGCCGAAGCGGTTCAGGTGTTTAGCGACCTCAATGAGCTGATGCGGGTGAGCGAATCTTGGGCCCCTGAGAAGCGGATTCGGGCGGGAGAACGGGGCGGCGCAAAGGTAGAAGGGTTTGACTTTGGCAACTCGCCGCTGGACTGCACGCCAGAGGTGGTGACGGGGCGGCGACTGTTCATCAGCACCACGAATGGCACTCGTGCGCTAACCTCGATCCAGTCTGCCGAAACGGTGATCGCCGCTGCACTGGTCAACCGTCAGGCTGTTGTAGATTATCTGCTGGCTCGCCGCCCCGAAACCGTGTGGCTGGTCGGCTCTGGCTGGGAAGGGTCATTTTCGTTGGAGGATACGGTCTGTGCGGGGGCGATCGCCCATCGATTGCAGGTGGAACTCGGCGTTCCGCTAGAAGACCTCGCGGGCAACGACGAACTGATCAGCGCAGTGAGTCTCTACAGCCAGTGGCAGGATCGCCTGCTGGAACTCCTGCACCACGCCACCCACGGCAAACGCCTGCTGCGCCTGCACTGCCACGAAGATTTGAAATACTGCTCCCAAACAGATCTGCTGAATGTGCTACCCATCCAGCGGGAGCCAGGAGTATTGGTGAAGCATGAAAGCTTGATTGGAGTTGCGGGGTAGCTCACTGTTGGGGGTGACGCAGGGGACGCAGTGACCGAGGGTTGGGCATAGCGTGTGAGTCAACTCCAGCAGCATGTCGCCTGCTTAATATTTCGCAATATACTGGAGGGTGAGGTGTCAAAATATCAGTACCCCCGATGATTCTGGAACCTGCCCAGCGGCGCAAGCTTGACGAAACAGACGATGCGCTGTTCTACGACTATCCGCGTTTCGTGACCCATGTAGACGACGGGTTTATTCAGCAGTTGACCGATCTGTACCGGGAACGGCTGAAGCCGGATACTCGCATCCTGGACATGATGAGTAGCTGGGTGTCTCATTTGCCAGAGGAGATGACCTTCGCCCATGTGGAGGGTCACGGCATGAACGCGGAGGAGTTGGCGCGAAATCCCCGGCTTGATCACTACTTTGTGCAGAATCTGAACCAGAATCAGCTTTTGCCGCTGCCCGATCAGTCTTTTGATGCGGTGCTGAATACAGTGTCGGTGCAGTATTTACAGCGACCGGAGGCTGTGTTTGCCGAAATCTATCGCATCTTGAAACCAGGTGGCCTTGCTATCGTCAGCTTTTCTAACCGGATGTTTTTCCAGAAGGCAATTCAGGCGTGGGTAGAAGCATCGGAATCGCAGCGGGTAGAACTAGTAAAACGCTACTTCGAGCAGATTCCTGGCTTTGGCAAGATTGAGACGATTGCTCGTCAGCCGTCAGTGCCCCCGTTTCTGCAACTGCTGGGTATGGGCGGGGGCGATCCGTTTTATGCGGTGATGGCTGAGCGAGTGAGCTAGAGGATTTTGGATTTTGGGCTGGCTGGCGTATGCGTAAAAACCGAACCCTGATGTGAAGTAATAACAGGACGGCTGAGCTACAGACCCTCCAGCATACGGTTAGTTGGTTACATATACGTTACATACACTTAGTTACTTACATATACGTTACGTACACTTAGTTACAGTGACATACGCTTGGTTGCATACGATTGAGATACCGACCCGGATAGCGCAGATTGAAGACGAAGATACATACGATACATACATAGCAAGATACATACATAGCAAATACGAGATCCGCAAGATCCCTGACTAACCTTAGGCAAACCTTGCAGATATGTTCCGCTTTTAGAGGGTGTTTTACGGACTGCACTGGTTGTTGCAGGCTAGCTGGAGGCGCTGGTGTAGAACCGCAGGGCGAAGCGCCAGAACTGTTGGGCAAAGAGGAATAGGGCGATCGCCAGCCCAGCAGACGCGCCAATCCAGCCCCAGGCAGTGCGACCCAGCAGTGCCTCTGCCGGAATTGTGGTGAGAAATGCCACGGGCACGACGAAGGTAAAGAAAAATCGATAGGCGGCGGGATAGGCAGCCGTAGGAAAGCGCCCCGCCTCTAGCAAGCCCCGCAGCACTTCCGTCACGTTATACACCTTGACGAACCAGATGCTAGTGGCTCCCAGGATGAACCACAGGCTGTAGAGGGTGACCAGCCCTAAAGCAAGGGCGATCGCCCCAATGCCGTACACCCCCACGGGCAGCCCCAGCCGCGATCCGGCATAGCCCAGCATTATCAACCCAAACATCAGATCAGGGATGCCCCAGGGTGATACGGTGCGTGTAGACAGCCAGAACTGGGCGCTGATGGGCTTTAGCAAGACAAAATCCAGCGTGCCCAACTGCACCTGTTTCACGATTTGGCTGAGGTTGGGTGAGAGGAAGGTGGCGGAAAAGCCCTGGAGCAGCGTGAACATGGCCAGCACGACCAGCGCCTCTTCCCAACTCCACCCCTGAAAGCTGTAGCCTGTGCGGTAAAAAAGGAACAGTCCGAACAGGCTACCTGCCAAACTGCCCAGGCTGCTGAGCGTGGCCAGCACAAAGTTAATCCGATATTCCAACTCGGTGGCGATCGCCGTTTCCCAGAATAGCCCCAGCACGCGCAGATGACGGCGGATATAGGGCAGCAGTCCACGTCTTCTTGCAAGCCTGTCAGGAGGCTGTGTCATGGGCTTCTAAGGTTCGGTTTCTAAGGTTCGCTGAGGTGAGCGCGGGCCCGGTCGAGGGCCTGACGAACCTGGTCAAACCCTGTGCCGCCGTAGCTGTTGCGGGCGGAGACCACGCGGGCAGGGGCGATCGCCTCGTAAATGTCATTCTCAAAGGCGGGATGCAGCGACTGCCACTCTCCCAGCGTCAGGTCTTTTAGCAGTTTGCCTGCCGCCAGAGAGGTTTTCACAACTTTGCCCACCAGATTGTACGCCTCGCGGAAAGGTACGCCCTTGGCGGCGAGGTAGTCCGCCACGTCGGTCGCGTTGGAAAAGTCTTCGGCAACGGCGCTGTTTAGCCGCTCGGTGCGGAACTCCATGCCCTCTTGCAGCAGGATGGTCATAGCCTCCAGGCAGCCGCGCACCGTCTTTACCGCGTCGAACAGAGCTTCCTTGTCTTCCTGCAAGTCTTTGTTGTAGGCCAGCGGCAATCCTTTCATCAGCACCAACAGGGCTTGCAAGTGCCCAAACACGCGCCCGGTTTTGCCGCGCACCAGTTCTGGCACGTCGGGATTTTTCTTTTGGGGCATGATGCTGGACCCTGTGGAACAGCTATCTTTCAGCGTTACAAAGCTAAATTCCTCCGATGCCCAGAGGATCACCTCCTCCGACAGGCGCGATAGGTGAACCATGATCAGGCTGGCGGCGCAGAGGAACTCGATGGCAAAGTCGCGATCGCTCACCCCATCCAGGCTGTTGGAATATACGCCGCCAAAGCCCAGTAGCTCGGCGGAATAGTGGCGATCGATCGGAAAGGTTGTGCCTGCCAGCGCCCCAGACCCCAGCGGCAGCAGGTCAACCCGACGATATACATCGCCCAGCCGCTCCCAGTCGCGCTGCGCCATGTCGAAATAGGCCAGCAGGTGGTGCGCCAAACTCAGCGGCTGCGCCCGTTGCAGGTGTGTATAGCCAGGAATCAGCGTTTCCACATGCTGTTCTGCCAGAGCAAATAGCACCGACTGAAACTGGCGCAACTGCTGGCGGATTTGCCCAATTTGGTCGCGCAGATAAAGCCGCGTGTCGGTGCCTACTTGGTCATTGCGCGATCGCGCGGTGTGCAGCTTTTTGCCCACATCGCCGACGATTTCTGTCAGCCGCCGTTCCACAGCAAAATGCACGTCCTCCGCGTCGATGCCGGGGTTAAACTGTCCCGATCGATATTCCTGGCGAATTTGCTCTAGCCCGGCCACCAACTGTTCGCCTTCTTCGGGAGAGATAATGCCTGTGTGGGCCAGCATTTTGGCGTGGGCTTGCGAACCCGTCAGGTCATATTCGATTAGCTCGATGTCGAAGCCGATGCTGGCGTTAAAGCGGGCGATCGCCGGATGCAAAGCCGACTCAAATCGCTGGCTCCAGGTTTGCTGCGGAGAAGGATTGACCAAAATCTTGCCCTAAGAGTAAATGCTCAGATAAATGTTCAGCAATTGGTTTAGCAATTGCCCTTGCGGTGGGACTGCCCTTGCTATGGGGTTCAGCTATGGGGTTCAGCTATGGGGTTTAGCTATTGCTGCCAGTTTTGACGACTCCTGCCTGACGTTGCTGCATTAAAAGAGACGATTCTGAGTAGTTCGTCTGAGTAGTTCGCGCTACCCAAAACCGCTTAATGCCTACTGATGAATCTAGCCGTAGCTTGTGAAGCCGCGCAGCAGATAGCCAATGACAATCCCAATCAGCAGTGCCCAAACCTGACCAGTCTTCACAAAATTGTCTGCTGCCCGCCGCACCCCAGCAAATACGTCCGTATCAAACTGTTGTGCCAGCGTTGGGTAATCAAGGTGCCAGTGCCACAGTAGCCCGTCGGGAGCCAGGCTCCAGCTTGCAGGGTCGGCAAAACTAGGGGCACTAGAAACCCACGTCAAGGCGTGATGCGCCAAATCGATCCACATCATGGGGATTGAAGCCTCGTGAAATGATCCTGAAGCGACCGCTGATTTGCGGCAGCCATAAAATACTACGGAATATACCGTAATTTGCAAGCGTTTGATCCAGCTATGGTGCTGGATTGCTAAGAAGGCTTGGCACTCAATCCCTGCTTGGAATCTTCTCCTCTAGCCGTAGTCCTAGGACTGACGCAGTTGGACGATTTTTCGCGGGCACAGCCCGCGAAAAATCGTCCAAAACCCAGAAAACTTATCGCAAGTCCTGAGTCCGTTCACGAGGACGCAGGTGTTGCTGTGAGGCGGCACTGTTACCCCACAACCAACATGGCTAACGCTGTAAAACGTTCTGAGTTCCGAAAGGTTTCCGCCCCCTTCTGGGCGATCGCCCCTAGCGCTGTAGCCCGATCACGCCGTCCAAATCGGCTCCGGTAAAGTTTGCGCCCGTCACATTGGCATTCGTCAGGTTCGCATCTTCTAGATCTGCGCGGGTCAAGTTCGCATTTTGCAAATTCGCACCTGTTAAGTTGGCTTCTTCCAGATCCGCATTGGTCAAATTAGCCCCACTCAGGTTGGCATTGCTCAGGTCGGCTTTTTCGAGGTCAGCCCCTGTCAGGTTGGCGTTGCTCAGGTCTACGCCGCGAAGATCTGCCCGTTCCAGATCGACCCCTTGGAGGTTGCAGCCGACACACTGGCGCGTAGAGAGCAACTGGCTAAGGGGGTCGCTACCCGCTGTTGCCTGAGCGATGGGCTGGTTGTCAACGGGCTGGCTTGCAGCAGGATTAGAATCATCCTGGGCAGCGGTTGGCGCTGGCTGGGCCGGATTCACGCCCTGGGGAGCGGTTTGGGAATCCGCCGGGGCTTGATTCGGGGCTGGGTCAATCTGGGTGGGCGGGGTTGGAGAGGGGAGGGCACAACCAACCATTCCTGCGGAAACAAGGGCGATCGCCCCGCCTGCCAGCCGTCCATAGTTTTTGAAAGCCATGAATATACCTAAACCAATTAGCTACATCCACACCTTATTCAACAGACTGACAGCAGTTCATCCTCTGAAGGTTGGCAATTTCAGCAGCCCGCCCAGACTTTTTTGTAACTTTAGAAATAGTCCAAATTGCGTAGATGGGCACTCATTTAGGACTCAAGCATAGAAACCGGAGCTGCGGCTCGTCTGTTTTAGCCCAACTATTCGGGCTTGACCCGCATGACGATTAGCGTCATGTCGTCGTTGGCATCGCGCCCCGCACCGACAAACTGCTGCACCTGCCCAAATAGATATTCCAGAATTTCCTGCGGGCTGCTGTAGGCTTGGCAGGCGTATTCAACATCTTTCACTAGGTTTTCTTCGTCGTAGCGATCGCCATTCGGGCTAGCCGCATCAGTAAATCCGTCAGTGAAATAGATGACTGTATCACCCGGAGCCAACTGCACCTGCGCGTCGAAATACTGCGTATCCACATCCAGCCCAATCAGCATTCCCAGCGTGTCTAGCCGGGTAATTTTGCCTGTCGCGGCTCGCCACAGCAGCGGCGGGTTGTGGGCGGCGTTGCTGTAGGACAAGACCTGGGTTTCGGTGTTGTATTCGGAATAAAACAGCGTCACAAAGCGGTTAGAGTTTTCTAAATCCGCGTACATGACGTGGTTCAAGTGCTGCAAAATTCGCGAGGGCTGGTGTCCGTTCAGCACTTCTGCCCGCAACATTCCCCGCAGCATGGTCATAATCAGCCCAGCCGGAACGCCCTTGCCCATCACGTCGCCAATCGTAATACTCCAGCGGTTGCAGTTACTCAGCGTGCCCTTTTTGGCGCGTACCTGGTCATAGTTCACCGGGATGAAGTCGTAATAGTCGCCGCCGACGCGGTTGGCGTTTTTGCAGCGGGCTGCCAATTCTAGTCCTTCAATTTGGGGGCACTGGCGGGGCAAAAGCTGCCGCTGGATTTCTTCGCCAATTTCTAGCTCTCGATCCAGGCGCTCTTTTTTGCGGAGTTCGACGGTGAGTTCGTCTGTGGCGATCGCCACCGCAGTCTGATCCGCCACCAGCCTCACCAGCTTCTGCCGCGTCTCTGTCCACTCATAGTTCGGGTCATAGCTGAAGACATAGAGCCGCCCCCGCTCCTCGTTTTTAGACAAAATTGCCGTGCCAAACATCTGTACGTCTGCGCCCAAGTGGCGATTGACCTGATAGTCGAGGGCCGCCGTCAAATCGGCCGATGGAACCAGCGCAGTTCCCGCAGTGGGGGACGAAGCCGTAAGCTGTAGCGTCGCCGTTTCTAAAGCCTTGCGAATGGTTTGGCAATTGTGTCCATCCTGGCAGTGAATTCGCTCAAGGCGTAATTGCCCGTTGGGGCGAAATAGGATCAATGCGCCCCCGTCGGCATCGGTCACTCGACTGGCAATCAGCGGGGTTAGCTCTAAAAATTGATTGAGATTGGTAAAGCTTCGCAGCGCAAACCCCAGAGAACTCAGCAAATCTTGGACTTTGTTATGTTCCCGGTTCAGCCGAGACACAAGCTCCTTCAGCGCAAACACAGGCGTAATGTCTGGCGCGGGCGTGCCGCCAGGCAAATCCGGCGATTGTGAAGGCTGTCGTGGAACGGGAACAGTGGTCATGCGAGGCTTAGTTTGCGGCTTGGCAGAAACCAAGTAGGACTGGGAGTTGGGACTGTGAAAATTGCCTTATACGAAGATTAGCTTGTAGAAATTGCCTGCAAGGGGCTTGTCGGGCATTACAGTCGGAAGGTAATGAACTTGAGATTAGGTTTTATCGAGTGTACACAGAATTGGCAGCAGAACAACTTAGGAAAGATTTCTTAACCGGAGTATAGGACGATTTTGCAGCTATGGGCAGTTTCGCCGGACAGAGCCAAAACTGAATAGGCTGTATTGAACTGAATAAGCTGTATTAATTGGAAGCGTATTGATTGGGAGAAGGTCTGAGTGCGGAGCTGATTGGGCTTGGTTCTGATTCAGATTTGATACCCGATTTGGGTACCCGATCAAGCAAGGTGTGTGGCAAAGTGATGACGGCTATACCGCTCCCCTGCGTAATAGGGATCGATTACAGGGTTACTACAGGATATGCTCTGGCTATCCCGTATCAAGATAACGCTCTGCTGAAGAATCTGAAGAAGATGATTGGATTCTGGGCCAGGGCAAAGCGCCAAAGCCGTTACGGGGATTGTAGAAGAACTTCGCTAGGCGCAAAGTAAAGTTTTGCGAAAGCTGGATACCCTATTCGTGATGAGTCCTGGGACGGAGTTGAGTCAGGGCGATCGCCCTCCAGCCTGGCCGTAGCCGCTCCACATCCAGCCATAGCCCCCAGACGATATTCAGTGGCAAGCTCTTTTGATAATAGCGACCTGGAATGGCAGCTTGGCGGCTATTTCTTGGCGGCTATTTCAGTCGTCCGTCTTCCAGATACAGCACGCGGTCAGCAACGTCCATAATTCGAGGATCGTGCGTCACGATGAGAACGGTGCGTCCCCGCTCTTTGGCGAGAGTGCTGAGCAGATCGATCACGGCGTGTCCGCTAGTAGAGTCGAGGGCTGCCGTGGGGTCGTCTGCCATAATCAGCGGCGGGTTTCCGGCCAGGGCGCGGGCGATCGCCACTCGCTGTTTCTGTCCGCCAGAAAGGTTCTTGGGCAGGTTTTTGGCGCGACTGCCCAGACCTACGGCTTCCAGCAGCGACAATGCCTCATGGCGGGCCGCCTTGCCGCGAATACCCTTCATCTCCAGTGCCAGTTCGATATTCTCTAGGGCCGTCAGCGCTGGAAACAGGTTAAAGCCCTGAAAGATGAAACCGATGTTTTGCAGGCGAAATTGCGAAAGCTGCGATCGCGACATTTCAGTAATTTCCTGACCTAGCAGACGAACACTGCCGCCTGAAGGAGTCAGGATGCCTGCCAGGATCGAGAGCAGCGTTGTTTTGCCAGAGCCAGACGGCCCCATCAAAAGCTGGATGCTGCCTGCGGGAATTTCTAGGTTAATGTTGCTGAGTGCTTGAAACTGCTCGGCTCCTTCCCCGTACACCATTTCTACGCCGCGAGTGGCGATCGCCTCCGACACAGCAGGTGTCAGCTCTCGCTCTGCCAAATACTGAGACGGCACAGGAACTGCCAGGGATGAAGCTAGATTCAGATGCGATACAGTCATGAACGTTAGAACGTAAACGGCAGCGTGATCCACAACAACAGGTCGATCAAAGACAAAACCCGAGGAATAAATCACAGAACTGTGAGGCACTCAGTGACTTCAATCCAACCCTGACACCAGGTATGCGGGCGTGTTCAAAATCAAGGCAACACCATCTGTCAAAATAAACTGTCGAAAGCTAGCCCACAGTTCTAATCAACTTAAAATCCTAAAGAAGCTATCTCACTAGACTCCAAAACTGGTTCACAGGTTGCATACTTTGAGACTTGTCTCTCACTTCTCGCGATAACTTCACGATAGTTTGAATGCTCAAAAGTTGCCTTCACCCGGTTGACCGAACCCCTATTTTCTGTAGACGAAGACCTCAAACCTGTTCTAATCAATGCTTCACGTACACAACCCCCAAATTCGGAATCCGTCTCTCTTTGGGCAGATCTAAACCCAGTTAAACTTCAACCTGAGTTGTAAATCAGCACCCCTGCCATAAACGGTTCTTAATCTTTATCTAGTGTAATAAGCCTTTCTACTCACACTCCGTAACCCTAGACACGAAAATATTTGCGTTTTTGTTGCGTTTTTATAAAGTTTTGACTGGGCGTAAATAGCCTATCTAGCCTTCTAAACTGCAAGCCTCTAAGCCTTGAACACGATAGCCGGGTCAACATGGGTCACTTTCTGGATGGCAAACAATGCTGAAGTGACGCACATGCCAACCGTAATGCCCAAAATGCCGACGGCGGTCACTGGTGTAATCAGAATCGTGATGCCCTGCGTTGCAAAAGTCCAGGCTCCTAACCCTAGACACAGGGCCACGCTGGGAATGTAGCCCAAAACTGCCATCCATAGCGCTTGCTCGATGATGATGCGATAAATTACCCAGTCGGATGCGCCCATCGCTTTCAACGTGCCAAATTCTCGAATATGATCGGCGACCGATGAGTATAAAATTTGTCCTACAATTACCATTCCCACAATGACACCCACAGTCGCACCCAAGCCTAATACAAAGCCGATCCCCGTGCGCTGCACCCAATACTTTTGTGTCAAATCAGACATCTCCGCTTTGGTATAAGCCTTGGTATTGGGCAGGGCTTGTTCTAATCGGCGCTTCAGCGCTTCCAGATCGGTTCCGGGTTCTGCTTTGACTAAGACGTAGGTAATGACATCTGTGGGGGAGAGGGTGCGGGGTTCTGGGACGGCATCGGGATTGATCGTCCGCTCAAACAAGTTGCTACAAATTAGTTGACCGTCCTGTAAGCGGCAGCTTGTGGTAGACGTATAGGCAGAATTCAGATAGGCATTTGCGTTTTTGAGGGAAGTAAAAACGTAGGTGCTGGATGCAATCGATTGTGTGCCTCGCGTAAAGCCAACCACTCGTGTTGGCAACGAGCCGATATTGGCGCGATCGCCCACCTGGCTGACGTGGATCGACGCTCGGTTTGCTTGATCTGGGATCACGGTGTAGGGCTGCTGCAAATCCTCTACCCTGCCCTCCGACAAGTTTCCATAGTTAAATAGACTGCTAGCCGGGTCAAACCCAATAATTTGCACGGTGGAAATGTCGCCGCTGGGACTCCGCCACGTTGTGGTTCGCGTAATCATCGCCTCAGCCACGGCTACACCTTCTACTGCTTGTGCCTGCTGCACCATTCCTGCCGGAATTGGGAGCGTAAGCTGTAGATTCACCATTTCCTGGGCCCCAACCCAAATGTCTGCCCTAGAGCCGTCAACTAAGGTGCTGGTTGAGCGGCTAAATCCGTTCAAAATGCCTGTCTGAATCGTTACCAAGCTAACGGCAAACATGATCCCGGCCTGGGCAACGAAGAACCGGGGAATATCCTCAAATAGGTTTTTGCGAGCAACTGAAGCCATGCGGTAGATCGGCCCAGTAGGCCGCTGAGGGCGGATTCAGTAAACGAAATCAAACCCGTATGCAGAATTGGCACGCAGATTTGTACGCATACATTTCTTCAACTGTACGTTGCTGAGTGATTTGATTTGTGCCAAGTTGTGCCACTCGGCTTAACTGTCTGGAATTACTGTCTGGAATTAAAGGCGGTGGCTTATGCCCGCACTTGGTCGGTCATAAATGTAGCGCTGGTCAGCAGGCGTGAAATGAGTCTACGGTAAGGAGCAGATAAGACGCTTAGACACCTAAGACGCTTAGACACCGCTGAACCTATCCCACACAATCTTACTTCCCATGCAAATCCATCGTCTTCCAGCCCTGTCGGACAATTACATCTTTGTGCTGTATTTCCCTGATACGTATCAAGCGGCCGTTGTCGATCCTGCGGAAGCAGAGCCAGTCTTGGACTGTTTGTTCAGCCTGGATGCTCAGCTTGTGGCAATTCTGAATACGCATCACCACCGAGATCACGTCGGGGGCAACCTGGCACTGTTGCAGCGGTTTCCCGATGCAGTGGTCTACGGTGGCGCAGAAGATCGGGAACGGATTCCAGGACAGCAGCAATTTTTGAAGGAGGGCGATCGCGTTGTGTTGGGCGATCGCCCAGCCAACATCCTCTTCGTCCCCGGCCACACCCGCGCTCATATTGCCTACTACTTTCCACCCGCTAGCTCAGAGCATCCAGGCGATCTGTTCTGTGGAGATACCCTGTTCGCAGGCGGCTGCGGGCGTTTATTTGAAGGCACTCCCACTCAAATGGTTCACTCTCTGTCCAAACTCCGTGCCTTGCCAGACAACACAAGTATCTGGTGCGCTCATGAATACACGCTGAAGAATCTTCAGTTTGCGCTCTCCGTCGATCCCGAAAATCAGGCTTTAGAACTGCGCTACCAGGAAACACTCCGCCAGCGACAGCTTCAACAGCCCACAGTGCCATCACTCCTAGAAGTTGAAAAACAAACCAATCCCTTTCTGCGATGGGATACACCCGAACTCCAAGCAGCCATGAACACATCAGACCCCGTGCAAAGCTTTGCTCGCTTACGAGGAAAAAAGGATATGTGGTAAAGCGCGTACAAAGAAAAATCTTGAAACAATTTTAGAGAGGCAATTGCGAACCACTCCCCCCGCCAGGAAACAGATCAACCTCCCAAACCCCTTATCTGTTGGGGCTTTCAAGTTTTGGGAGTTTTTTTTGAGAAATTAGTTGACAGTTATAGGGAGATAGGGCTACATTAGTAAAGCGGTCGGGAGGACAGCCGAAGCGGAGTGAAAGCGAAGCAA
>NZ_DVEA01000327.1:0-13397 GCF_015295965.1 Thermoleptolyngbya sp. M55_K2018_002 | reverse complement strand
TTAGGGGGATCTTGCACGCTTTGCTACAAACAGTAGGACTTTTCAAACATCCTCTCAGCTTCAGAAATGCTGTAATAGCTTGCAACATGTTGATGCCAGCCAGCCCTGAGTTTGTTTTGCTTTGTCAGGCACAGATTGCGGCCCTGACACAGGGGCTTGGGGCTGCTTTGAGCGTGGTGTATTTAACAGACGACCCAACAGCGGGCGGCGATGCTGATCTAACGCCTGTTGCTGCCTATCCCGAAGAAGCCGTGGATTGGAGCCAGGAACAGATTCTGCGGCTGTTATCGGGCGGGCCGTCTAGCACCCCCTTACCCCCCCAACGGCTGTTGGCGGATGCAGAGCGATCGCCCGCCTCCCCTCCCAACTCTGCCTCAACGCCACAGCAATCGGAGCGCCCGCCAGGAACACCAAACCCTGCCTTTCAGAGTGCTGCTGGCCCTGCTGCCGAGCCGGGACTATACTCCCAGAAAATTGTCCTGCCGCTGGTCTATGAAGGCATGATGATGGGGTTGTTGGTGACGGCGTGTTCAGATTGCCTCTGGGGAGAACAGGAGCAGAGCCAGGTCGAGCATATTGCCCAAACGCTGGCGATCGCCCGCTTGCTCGATCAGCGATCGCAGTGGGCTGAGTTTGAGCTACACCAGCGCCAGGTGTTGCAAAGCCAGCAGCGCGACCAGATGGATGACCTGCTGCACCAGTTTCGCAATCCGCTGACGGCGGTTCGCACCTTTGGCAAACTGCTGCTGCGTCGCGTCCAGCCGGAAGACGAAAACCGCACCGTGGCAGAGGGCATCGTGCGTGAGAGCGATCGCCTGCAAGATCTGCTGCGCCAGTTTGATACCGTCATCGATCTCGATCCTGCTTCCCTGCCCGAAGCCAGTCCCGTATCGCCATCCCGTGAGGCAGAGGTTCGTTCTGGCGGATCGCCCCTGGCGTTGCCATCCCAGGTAGTCCCCACTCCGTCAGAACCCCGCTCCGTGACCGGGCAAGTGCAGCTCGAAGCGCTGGATTTGGCGGCAGTGGTCGCGCCGCTGGTTAATTCTGCTAAGGTGATCGCCCAGGAGCGGGGTCTGACGCTGCACACTGACTTGCCGCCCGACTTGCCGCCCGTGTGGGGCGATCGCCGCGCCCTGCAAGAAGTTCTGAATAACCTGCTAGACAATGCACTGAAATACACCCCAGCGGGCGGCACGGTGCGATTGGTTGGCGGCATCGAGCGCCAGTCAGAGACGGGGAACAGACAGCAGGCGATCGCCATTCTCGACACCGGCCCCGGCATTCCCAAAGCCGACTTTGAGCATCTGTTTGAACGACACTTTCGCGGCGTACAGTCCCAAGGCAAGATTCCTGGAACAGGGCTAGGATTGGCGATCGCCCGCGATCTCATGTCTCAAATGCAGGGCGAAATCCAGGTCTTTAGCCCAGCCGACGAGAGTGGATTAATCGAACCCGGCAGTTCACCCGGCACTGCCTTTTTGATTTGGCTTCCAATCCACGTCGCCAGCCAGGATTAAGCTTTCCAATGCGTTCCTTAAGCTATCAATATTTCCTGACGAAATTGCGACGTTTGTGTCGCACAACAACTTGTCTTTCCATGCGGTTACGTATATCCTGCTACCAAATGGAATATTGTTGCTCTAAAGCAATCTGTTTTCTGCCTTATCGGGGTTGACACTAAGCGCAATCTTGACTTTGCGCGATTCCGTTTAAATTCACAGATTAAGTGTCTAGATCCCTAGCCACATTCTTTTGAGGAGCTTGTGTAAATATGTCCCTTCCTGTTCCCCTTACAAAGCGGCTAATCGCCGAGTTCATCGGCACTTTCTGGCTGGTGCTAGGCGGTTGCGGCAGCGCCGTGCTGGCAGCAAACTTTCCCTATGGTGACGGCGGCAATCCGCTTGGCTTGGGCTTTCTGGGTGTTTCCCTGGCCTTCGGTCTAACGGTGTTCACCTTGGCCTATGGCTTCGGCCACATTTCTGGCGCACACTTCAACCCCGCCGTGTCCTTTGGTCTGTGGGCGGGCAAGCGCTTCTCTGGTGCAGACCTGCTGCCCTACATCATTTCTCAAGTGCTGGGTGCAATTCTGGCTGGCGGCGTGATTTACCTAATCGCCCAAGACCGTCCCGGCTTTGCGCTATCCGGTTCCAACCCGCTGGCAACGAATGGCTGGGGTGTACATTCTCCCGGTGGCTATGGCTTCTGGTCGGCTCTGCTAATCGAGGTTGTGCTGACCTTTGTATTCCTGTTGGTCATCCTGGGTTCCACCGATCGCCGCGCCCCCAAAGGCTTTGCCCCCGCTGCCATCGGTCTGGCGCTAACGCTGATTCACCTGATCAGCATCCCCGTCACGAATACCTCGGTCAACCCTGCTCGAAGCACGGGCGTTGCCCTGTTTGCGGGTCTATCTCACGTTTCCCAGTTGTGGCTTTTCTGGCTGGCTCCCATCGGTGGTGCTGTTCTGGCTGGGTGGCTCTACTACAGCGTGTTTGAGCCTTCTGTCACAACGGAAGAGTACGCGCGCGAGCGGGAAGTCGTGTAGGAAATGGGAACTGCTGAAGCAGGCTAACCCCTGCTGACGACTCTTAAACACCTTCAAGACAAATGCCTGGGGCCTTGGCTCCGGGCATTTTACGTTTGAAAGTCTTGGCTCACGTCTTGGCTCACATTGATTCTCAATTTTGGACAGGACTTACGCATTTGCGATAGGTTTTCTGGGTTTTGGACGATATTCTCGTGGGCGCAGCCCGCGAGAAATCGTCCAACTGCGTAAGTCCTATTTGGATTTGCGATTTTGGATTTGCGATTTTGGATAGTCGAGCGTCTGCGGAGCTTCCAGCGATTTCAGGTGTCGCACCACCTAGAAGTTAGAAGATTAGAAGTCAGAAGAATTTTACAGACCGTGGTGTTTGTCCACAGGCTGTGTCAGCGGGTTTTGACAGCTCGAACCAGGGGAGTAGCCACCTATCCGCCAGTCCTTTACTCTTAAAGAAATCTTGCGAAGAAATCTCGTAACCCCAGAAGCTGCCTATGAACCTTCTGTTTGCCTCTGTCCAATCAGCCAACCGATTTGTCTGGATTCAGGCAATTGGTCGGCTGCTCTGCCAGATTGCCTACGGACTCATCAGCTTTTATATCCCAATTCTGTTTGTGAATCACATTGGCCTGTCGGCGGCCTCTGTGGGTTTTGCAGTGGGACTGAGTGCCGTCAGCGAGGTCAGCGGTCACTTCGTCGGCGGCACGCTGGCAGATTTGTCTGGCTGGGGACGCAAGCGGGTGCTGGTTTTGGCAGCGGCGCTGGGGATTGGGGTATCGCTGATGCTGAGCGTGGCCACGACCTTGCCGCTGCTGATTGTGGCAAGCCTGGTGCTGGGCATTAGTTTGGGGTTTTATTGGACGGCTTCTAATGCAGCGGTTATGGATGCTGCGCCGCCAGAAGAGCGTCATCACGCCTTTGCGCTGATGGGCGTTTCGGAATATGTCGGCGTGGGGGCTGGGGTGTTTGGCGGCAGCCTTTTGCTGGGTGTGATTCAGGACGTGCCGCAGACCATTTTTCTAGGCTGCGCGGCGATTTTCCTGGCTTACCTGCTGCTAATGCAGTTCACCATGCAGCCAGGACAGCAGCCCCAGGCAAAACCAGGCATGGCCGAGCAGGGTATTCTCATTGCACTGAAGGATAAGCTGCTGCTGGTGTTTATGGCGGCGAATGTGTTTTTTACAACCTATGTGGCGCTGGTGACCAGCACTATTCCGCTCTACTTCACGAACTTTGTGGCAGGGGCTGACCCTACACCAGGGGTGTCTGTGTCGAGTACAGCCAATCTATTTACCTGGTGTTATGTCGGCGTGGGGGCGGTGCTGCAACTGCCGCTGGCGCAACTGCTCACGCCCTATCCTAGGGTGCGGGTGCTGATGGCGGCGATGGTGCTGTGGGGAGCAGGGTTTTCGCTGCTGTGGGCGACGGGTTCCTTTGTGGAGGGTCAGTTTATCTGGGGAGTGGTAGCGCTGTGTCTATTGTCGATTGGCTCAGTGGCTTATAAGCCGTTCTTTTCAGCGATTGTGTCTGATCTGGCTCCCGATACGCTACGAGGGGCGTATATGGCCGTTAGCTCTCAGTGCTGGACGATTGGGTATTTTATTGGGCCGGTGCTGGGCGGCTGGGCAATGGATCAATCAGCGTCGGTGGCTCATGTGTTTTGGCTCGTTGTGGGGGCGAGTTCGCTGCTGTGTGTGGGAATTTTGTGGGTTTTTGAGGCAATGAATCCGGCGATCGCCCATTCCACAGTCACCCCCTCAGCGCTCTCATCCAAGCCCGAATCCTAATCACAGAATTTTTCAGAATCAGATCAGAATCAGAATTGGTTGCAGAACGGGTTCAACCCTAGTAGGACTTCTTGCTGTACTGCTTGGGCGGCTTGGGCGCGATTACGTTCACGACTTTATAGAGGTGTTGATCGACTGTGGGAGGGGCTTGAAGGGCGATCGCCCCTGCCTCACCATCCTCAGCCTCCACAGTTCCTAATCCAGACAGCACATCCACCGCTGGAACCTGGGTCAGGTCTTGAAATTCCTCCGCATAGCCCCAATAGGCCATCAGCAAGGCTTCCGAATTATCAACAGACTTCAGCAGCATGACTGATCGCGGGGCAGGATACATTTTGGTGACGGCTGGCAGCGCTTGCTCTACCTCAGACAGCACCTCTGGCAAATCCTCTGTTTCTGCCACCGAGACTTCACCCAGTTGCACCAACGCCCCCTGCCCGCGAATCACAGGCACCATGCCGCTGGCAATCTGCATATCCGCCAGTTCAAACACCTCTGTCTTGGCAGGTGTTATCGTCACCGGGGGCTTACCGCCTTTGAAAGACTCTTTCTGATACTCCTTCTGGTACTTGGTGTAATCTTCCACAGGCTGGGCTATAAACGCCTCATAGCTGGCGGCATCCGTCCACTGGGTCAGGGCAATCACGCGGGAGCCGTCTTCGCTTTGCAACACCGATAGCCCCTTAAAGCCTTCTGCGCCCTTAAAGAATGCCTTACTGGACTTGAGTACGGTAGAAACCGCCTCAAGCTGGGTGTCGGGTGTGGTTTCATAAACCGATAGAACGCTAACCGTCTCTGGTTCTGTGGCAAATACGAGCGCTTGGGGCGCTTTGTCGGCATAGGCGGCGATCGCCCCTCCAAGCCCCAACCACAGCACCAGGGCGATCGCAAACACCCCCCGAACCAGATACCATCTCCGCGACTGTCGGGTTAGATTGCCCAAAACACGTTGCATTACGCCTCCCAAAATATACGCCTCCCAAAATATGCGTCAGCTTGCTCCATCAAGCTCAGTATCGTAGCCGCAGATTTTAGCGATCTTTTGTATTGCGAGATACCCGGCTGTAGGCAGGGTTCTATCTCCCAACCGCATCCGATGAGCGTCCAACCGTGGCTTTGTGGGAAGGAGGCAAGCTTTCGTATCTGAAGCTACAGCGTCTAGGCGATCGCTCGATTACAGTTGTAGCTGTGGGCTGTATACAGTATTTTGTATGCAATTTCCTCGCGCCTTGATGATAAGTATCATTGGTAAGCCTTTGCCTGCATGGCGCTTTCTTCAAGAGGTAGCGGGATACGTCGTGCAAGCTTCTGTGTACAGGTCTTGGGGAACAGTCCTGACAGCAGTTTTTGTTGGACAAAGGTCTGATTGCCCCAATTTTTTTAAGGTTCTATGCTGCCCTGTCAAAAGCCGGTTTTCGACTACGTTTTCGACTCCATCTATCTACACCTATCTCAGGTGATTTACAGATGAATTTCGTATCTTTTAACACAAATAAAATTCTGATTGATTGCGAATCTTTGATGCAAACCCTTGTTTTATAAATTTCTGTTCTAGCTTTTATTTCAGGAGATGTGGAAGGGGAATGACACAAGCAGATCATGATTTAACGCTGGAGGAAGCCTCCGCATCGGGCGAGCCAATTATCAAATCGGAATTGCTCTATGGACTAAACGACAAGCCTCCGGTTGGAGAGTCCCTATTTGTGGCACTTCAGCATGTGTTGGCATCATTCGTCGGAATCATTACGCCACCGCTGATTATTGCAGGCGCTTTGGGGTTAGATCCCGTCAATACAAGCTACCTCGTGAGCATGTCGCTCTTTGCGTCCGGTCTTTGCACCTTTATTCAGTGCCGCAGAATCGGCCCCGTCGGCTCTGGACTGCTCAGCTTGCAGGGAACGAGTTTTGCCTTCTTGGGCCCCATCATCGGCGCGGGCACAGGCGCAATTCAGGGCGGAAGCACCCCAGAGCAAGCGCTGGCGCTTATCTTTGGCGTGTGCTTTTTTGGCTCTGCGGTGGAAATTATCCTGAGCCGTTTTCTGCACTTGCTCAGCAAGATCATTACCCCAGTGGTTTCGGGCACAGTAGTGATGATTATTGGTCTAGGGCTGATCCGAACTGGGATTGTAAGCTTGGCGGGCGGTGCTGCGGCCCAGAGAGCAGCGGACGGCAGTTTTGGAAGCTGGCAAAATCTGGCGCTCGGTGGACTGGTGATGGCGATCGTGGTTATTCTCACCGTCTCTGGGAATCGGTTCCTGAGAATGGGGGCGATCGCCATTGGTTTGCTGGTGGGCTACATCATCGCTGCTTTCATGGGTCTGGTCAATTTCAGCGCCCTGAGCAATCTGTCATTCTTCAGCCTGCCCATTCCGTTCCGCTATGGGATGCGCTTTGACCTGGGGACGTTCCTGCCCTTTATTTTGCTGTACGTTTTGACGGCAATTGAAACCGTGGGCGACTTGACTGCGACTTCGGCCGTATCTGGCGAACCCGTGAAGGGGCCGCTCTATGTTCGCCGGATCAAGGGCGGCGTTTTGGGAGATGGGGTCAACTCGGCGATCGCCGCTCTGCTAAACACGTTCCCCAACACCACCTTCAGCCAAAACAACGGCGTGATTCAAATGACGGGTGTGGGCAGCCGCTATGTGGGCTTCTTTGTCGCTGGTATCTTCGCTATCCTGGGTCTGCTGCCCATCGTAGGGGGCGTGTTCCAGGCCATTCCTCAGCCTGTGCTGGGCGGCGCAACGCTGATTATGTTTGGCTCGATCGCCGTTGCTGGCTTGAACATCGTGTCCTCTGCAAACCTGGATCGTCGGTCGATGATCATTGTTGCCGTTTCTTTGGCGCTGGGCTTGGGTGTGCTGTATGCCCCAGAGATTTTTGATGGCAAGCCGCCTCTTTTCAGAAATCTCTTTGGTTCCAGCATTTCCACGGGCGGCTTGACGGCAATCCTGCTAAGCTGGTTGCTGCCTCGCAAGGATGATGCAGAGGAAGTTTCGCAGGGCTTCGTTGAAGAATCATAGGCAAGAATCATAGGCTTGATGCTCTATTTTGATTCGAGTTTGATTTGAGTTGGCGAAGCAGTTTAGCCTCGCGAAAGTGTTTCTAGAGTGGGCATGGTTGTCGTGAAGTAAGCACGCGCCATGCCTTCTTTTTCAAGCAGATTACGAATTGATTGAAAAGCCTTGGAAGAGGTCTTTCCTAAGGATTCTTAGAGGGTTTTTGAGAAGGTATCGCCTGTAATGTTAAGCACTCAGAGATCCCCCTTAGCCCCCCCTTAAAAAGGGGGGAAACTGCCTTAAAGTACCCCTTTTTAAGGGAGACTTAGGGGGATCTTGTACGCTTTGCTACAAATAGTAGGACTTTTCAAACATCCTCTTAAATCCATCCCTGACTCTGAAAGGTTCTTTCAGCAAGTGTCTTGAACTATATTGGGATTGGGCTTTTCGCCAATTACTTTTGTTGATGCCTTGATCTGAAATCACGACACAATTTAACGTTTCAGATTTGGATTGGCAAACTGGAATATTCTTTTACAAATGTCACTCGGAATACAAATTCGAGATTCGGCTGAGATTAGCCTATATAAAATGTTTCTGGCTTGCTTGAAAGTTATATCTCTAAGTCTTCATGTCTCGATTTCTATTGGGTGTGGCTATTTAGAAAAAATGCATTGCAAGGATGCATGAAATGCTTTAGATCCGACAGAAATGCATTAAGAGGTACTTAATTTCTAGCAAGCTATCAGATCGTTCTCGACTGTTCATCGTGGTGCTTGAGGAGCTTTTGAAATGAGATTTGAGGTGTTTAGACCTCTGCTAGCGGCGTTGGTCGTGGCGGGGGCATTTGGAATGGATCACCGGGCGATCGCCAGCCCAGTTGCACCCTCCGAAGCTGAGACGCAGCCCGCTCTGGATGCCCCAGTTACCAGTGCAGCCGTCAATTCCAGCCTGCCTATGCCAGACCTGGGAAGGGTAAGGTCGGCCGATGCAACTTTGGACGCAACTTTGGACGCAACTTTGTCTGAGCCGTCTCCAGTCGCCGATCTGGAGTCCGCGCCTGCAACGACCGATCTACTCGAAGTTTCACCAGAGCTATCTCCAGAGGTACAGCCGTTGGAGGCTCCTTCGACGCTGCCCCCCGAAATGGATGGCGCATCCAGTGCCGCAGACCTGTCGGCCTCAGAGATCACTAGCGAGGCGATCGCCATCCCGGTAGACATGCTGCTGAGCGGCACGCTGCCAGTGGATGTCAATCCTGCGATGGCGCAGGTCACCTCGGTTCAGCAATTTTCCGATGTACAGCCGAGCGACTGGGCCTACGAAGCCCTGGCCTACCTGGCAAACTCTGAGGCAGAAGGCGGACTAGATTGCTTGGAAGGCTACCCTGACGGCACGTTTCGAGGCCGCCGCGCCATGACCCGTTATGAATTTGCCGCGGGTCTGGCCTCTTGCCTGGATGCGGTCGTGGGTCGGCTCGACTCCCTCGACCCAGAAGCCTTAGCACGAATCGAAGCCCTCCAGCGAGAGTTTGCCGCAGAATTGGCTGTGCTGCGGGGTCGGGTAGACGCGCTGGAGGCTGCCGTAGCCGAACTCGAAGCCAACCAGTTTTCAACCACCACTGTTCTGCGCGGCAATGCCTGGATAAACCTGACCCAGGCATTCCCCGATGGCGACATTTTGACGGAGCGCAACCCCTTCGCGCCCAACGCCTTTGCGCCGCCCATTCGAGATGCCAACGGTCGCCCCAGCCGCGTTTTCCGCGACCAGCCCCAACTCACCTTCAGCTACTACGTCAACCTGAACCTGAATACTTCCTTCACAGGACGCGATTCACTCGTCACGCAGCTTGCGGTTGGGAACGGCAACTCGCCTGCCAATGAGCTGGTGTCATCTGGCTTTTTCAATAGCTGGGGGGTTCCTTTTACCGACCAAGGCGCTGGTACACCCAACAACGTCGTCGTGCGGGAACTGTTCTACTCATTCCCCATTGGCGACGCAGTACAAGTGGATATCGGCCCCCGCCTCAACTACTATCGCTATTTTGATGGCAACCGCTTTACCTTCTTCCAGACAGGCGCTTCTAGTTTCAACTCGTCGGGCAGCACCCTGCTGAGCGCCATCGACCGGGGCAGCGGCATTGTCATTCGGTGGAAAATTATTGACCCACTGCAACTCACCGTGGGCTATCTGGCCGAAAACGCTGAGTTCTTGAACCCTGCCTTTGGGTTCAATACGTCCAGTAATCCTGGCGATGGCCTGTTCAACAGCAGCAACATTATCACGGCTCAGCTTGCTTTCTCCCCCTCCCGAAACTTCAACCTGCGTTTGCTCTATGCCCGCTCTAGCCTGAAGCCTTACAACGGTTTCATTGGCGGGGCCGTGGGTGAGCCAGTGCCCTACGGCTATATCGACGATGGCTTTGGTGGATTTTTGAACGATTCTGGCGCAGACACGCTGATGGCTAATTTTGACTGGCAGATTGCCGACTGGGTTGGTCTCTTTGCCCGCTACTCCTGGGGACGGGTGGATGTGAACCCGGTCGCCCGCGAGGAAGGCCGACAGGTGCGGGTACAGTCCTTCCAGGTCGGTCTGGGCTTCCCTGATTTGTTTAAGCGGGGTGCGCTGGGCGTGATTTCGTTCCTGATTCCCCATGACTATTTGGCAGGTGAGCAGTTTTTGCTGTCGGGCGGCGGTGATGGGGGCACCCAGGCAGAGCTTGAGGTGTCTTATCGCTACCCTGTGAGCGACAACATCTCTCTGGTTCCGGCCTTTTATGCCATCTGGAACGCCAATAACTTCGACAGCAACCCAACTGTGTATGTCGGCAACCTGCGATTCCAGTTCTCGTTCTAGCGGTTTTCTAATTTCTTCCGTGAGTCTTTTCATGCATTGATGGACTGACCGCTTCGCTATTAGTTCGCTATTAGAGCGCTGTGGCAGGACAGTTCTAAGAATCGGGTCTTTCCGAGCTTCTTGAAGTGGAGGCTTGTGGAGGCCCTTTTTTCTGTCCCTGGAGCGTCGCCATAAAGCCGTCTGCTAGGATAGGCTGCAAAATGTGAGGCTGTGGAGCGCAGACTCGCTATGATTTGAGCCGTAGCGTTTACGGAATTTCTGTGCCTGTTATTGCGCCCGCTATTGCGCCTGTCATTACAAACTTCATGCCCGCCCCCTCTCGATTTTTCCAGTTTTTCACTCACCTGCGTCCGGCTGTGGTGCGCCGAGTCGCCCAGCGGGCCGCGGCTCATCGCCTGCCGGGTTTATCCGCAGAAATGGCCTACAACGCCATGCTGGCTTTGTTCCCAGCGATTCTGGCGATTTTAACGGCTATTGGCTTGTTTCAGCCGCTAAACACGACCTTTCTGCGCCTGATGGATCAGGTCAGCGAAGTGGTGCCTGTGGAGGCGTGGCGGATTATCCAGTCTTTTACTGAGGAACTGAGTACCTCCCGCGATCGCACTCTATTCTCTCTCAGCTTTTTGGTGGCGATTTGGGCGGCATCGGGGGCGGCGAGTGCGTCCATGACTGCCCTGGATCAGATTCATCAAATTCCGCGCGAGCGCCTCCGTCCCTTTTGGAAAGCCAAGCTCGTCTCTTTGGGGCTGACCGTTAGCGGATTAGTGCTGCTGATGCTGGCGCTGGCGATTGTGTTTATCGGGGATCTACTGGTGCGCCAGGTGTCGATTCAGGCTCCTACGCTGCGACCCTGGCTGCTGACGCTATGGCAACTGCTGCCACTGCCTGTGGCCCTACTGCTGATTTCCCTGACATTTGCAGCGGTCTATCGCTTTGGCCCCAGCCGTTGGGACAAGCGGCGGCCCATTCTGCCAGGGGCGCTGCTGGCGGCAATTTTCTGGGCTGTGTTGTCCAATCTGTTTCGGCTATACGTTGCAAATTTTGCCGACTATAACCGCGTCTATGGAGCAGTGGGTGCGGTGATTATTCTGCTGCTGTGGCTATATCTCACGTCGCTGGTCATGCTGCTGGGGGACGAGATCAACGTCACCGTGGGCGAAGCGATGGAGCAATATGAGCAGCGGCGACAGCTACACTTTGAGGAAATGCGGGAAGAAATGCAGCGGAGCGCAGAGGTAAGAGATTAGCAGAGCCAGTTGCTCATCTAGTTGCTCAGCCAGTTGCTTAGCCAATTGCTCAACCAATTGCTCAGCCAAGGTTTATCCAGGTTGAAATAAATCGCTGTTCGGATTGCTTGAATCGCCTTCTGTAAGAAACCGAATTGAGAACCGAATTAGAGCAGGCAAATCAGCAGCAGGAAGCCCAGAATGCCCAGGCTAGATTCCAGGAAAAAGGGAAATTCGGCTTTGGTTTGGGGAGTGATGGGTTGCATGGTGAAACTCCGGAGTGAAGTGTTGGGAGATTGGGGGGAGTTAACGTCTAGACGCTGTTCGACCTAGCAGTAGGCGCTGATGTCTTCGCCGCATTGATCGGCCAAATAGCACAGTGAGCGGAATCGCAGCCCGACAAACTGTTCGTACAGCGGGTTTAGCTTGCACAGGGGCGGAATGTGCCCGACTTTGTGACCTAGCACGATGATGTCGCGCTCGAAGGGGCACTGGGCGGGAATGAGCCGAGAAATGAAGTGGGCAGTTTGGCGATCGCGGATTTGCAGGTTATCCAGCCAGTTGCGAAGGGGCTGGAGCCAAGAGGGGCGATCGCTACCTTGATGACTACCTTGATGAAGAGAGGATGTGGCGTTCATAGGACTCACAGGTTCGATGCAGTTCTCTACTGATTACTACTCAGTTCCATCCGCCAATTTCACGCAGCATTCGGTAAGAAATGATGAACTTTTCTGAGAAATCTTGATCCGATTGCCGAAAGCGGTTCTGAGAGAGCAGTTCTGCTGTTGAAATTGCCCTTATCTCAAGCTTAGGAAGCGCAACTTGGGGATCAATGAAGGAATTGAGAAGCTCCGTAAGAGTTGACTGAAGCTGAGGTGAATTTGTTGCTCGTTTGCCGTACTGTGGAGCAAGAATACCCATCGGCTGACGCTGCTCAGATGTTGTCCGCCCGACTTTTTCAGCAGATTTTTCAGCAACCTGATTCAGCACCTTGAGATTCAGCGCCTCGAAATGTGCGCCAACGCTTGACACAGGAAAATTCCATGACGCAGCTATCGCTTTCGGAAGACGAGATTCGCCAAGCCGCCACTGAAAAATCCTTTGAGCGGGGTGAGGACTATTACGGCCAAGGTGCAGTTCTAGAGATCGTTCGGCGTGGGCGAACCGTTTATGCAGCGGTGGAGGGAGGCGAGGCTGATCCTTACACTGTGCGGATCACCTTTGGCACTCATGGCATTCCCGAAGGGACTTGCACCTGTCCCTACGACTATGGAGGCTGGTGCAAGCATCTAGTGGCGGTGGGGCTGAGCATGGTGCGGGAAACGCAGCCAATCGAGTCTCGCCCGACTCTGGCGCAGTTGCTCGATCGGCTAAACCTGGTGCAAACGCAGGGACTAATCCAGGCGCTTACAGAAGACCATCCTCAACTGCTGGACGAGATCGAGTGCCATGTTCTCAGGCTTTTAAATCCTGCGCCGCCTCGCGACACCAGACGTTGCTATCGCCCGACGGTTGACCTTAAACCCATCCGGCAAGAAATGAGAGAAATTTTGCGGAATGGGCTGGTGTGTTTGCAGGAGGGGCATGAGGATGACCCATTTACGGAAGAAATTTCAAACCTGCTGCAACAGGCGCAAGACTTTGTGGAGGCAGGTGACGGCAACAACGCGATCGCCATCTTAGAGACAATCACGGCTGCCTGGGCGAACGAGTGGGACGAGCTATCGGAATACGGGGCCGATGTGTTTGAGATTGATCAATTGCTGAGCAAGGCCTGGGTCGGGGCGATCGCCACTTCTGATCTCTCACCGCCAGAGAAGGTCGATTTTGCCGTCATGCTCTCAGAGTGGGAAGAGGTGCTAGACGCTGATTTCTCCGAAAGTCTGGCGCTGTTGAGCGAATAGCACGCTGCAAATCTAGCCGGGCTGTCGCTCCAGTGCCTTCTCAGCCGCTTTATGTCCTAGCGCATATTGTCTTAAAGCAAGATGTCTTA
>NZ_DVEA01000352.1:0-2432 GCF_015295965.1 Thermoleptolyngbya sp. M55_K2018_002 | reverse complement strand
GAGGCGGCGATCGCCCCCGATTTTCCTGCTCTAGGGTACTGGAACCAATGGCTGTCGGCGCTGCGCGAGGCAGAGGAACTGCGGCTACAAAGCTGGCAAATGGGGCGATCGCTCTATCGGCTACTGATCGATCTCGACCCCAGCGTTGCCCCGCTCTTGGAAGCCTGCGGGGAAACCAGCAACGCAGCCGAAAATTTTGCGGTGAATTTTGCCGTGGTGTATGCGATCGCCGCTGCCCACTGGCAGATCGACTTGCGGGCTGCCATCCTTGGCTATTTGCACAGTTGGGCCAGCAATTTGGTCAACGCAGGCGTGAAGCTGATTCCGCTGGGACAAACGGCGGGACAACGGCTGCTGCTGAGCCTTGCCCCGGCGATCGCCCGCACAACCGACGCAGCGCTCGTCTTACCCGAAGACGACTTTGGGGCGTGCAGTTGGGGACAGGCGATCGCCTGCATGGCCCACGAAACGCTTTACACCCGGCTATTCCGCAGCTAATTCCCAACAATTCCCGATTCAGGAGACAATCTTGAACGCACAAGAATGGTACTTATTCGACTTGCAGGGCTATTTGGTGCTGGAAAACGTGCTGACGGCGGCGCAACTGGACGCGCTCAATGCCGAACTCGATCGCCAAATTGCGGCTGTCAGTGCTCCTGTCAATGCTCCTGACCGCACCTGGTTTCGCTGGGACGGGCTGCTGCCCTGGGGACCGCCGTTTCAAGCCCTGATCGACCTGCCGCCCCTGATGCCTTACCTGAAAACCCTGCTGGGCGAGGGATTCCGGCTGGATCACGACTACACGCACGTCATCCGCCAGGGCAGCGGCCCCATCGGCACGCGGCTCCACGGCGGCGGCACGCCCTACGACCCCTGTCAGTATTACCACGTTCACAATGGGCGGATGTATAACGGGCTGACGGCCGTCGCCTACGAACTGCGGGACGTGCGCCCCGGCGAGGGCGGTTTTGCCTGCATTCCCGGTAGCCACAAAAGTAATGCCCCTTTCCCTGATGAATGGCGCGATCTGGAAAACCCGCCTGCCTGTATGCAGCCCGTGGCTGTGTCCGCAGGCAGCGCCATTCTGTTTACCGAAGCGCTGACCCACGGCACGCTGCCTTGGCGCGGCCAGGGAGAGCGGCGCACCCTGTTTTATAAATACTCGCCGCGGTCGAATGCCTGGGCGCGATCGCTCTACAATCCTGACGAGTTCCCCAGCCTCACCGAAGCTCAGCGGCGGCTGCTCCTCTCGCCGGGAGTTTACCCATATTAGGGGCATCCCTTTCCGAAACAGGGATTCGCTAAGCTTCTGCGCCCCTAAAGATCCCGTCATACCGACCGCTTCAAGACTTGCCCACTGGTCAGCCCAAAGGCTCGAAATCGGCGTGCCTGGAGTTCGATGCGGCTGGCGAGGCGATCGCACACCAGATTACACAGTTCAAACGTTAGGTCATCCTGCACGCTGTAGTATGCAGAGGTGCCCTCGGTGCGGCGCGAGAGGATGCCTGCTTGCAGCATCACTTTCAGGTGCTTGGAGACGTTGGCCTGGCTGGTGGCGGTCGCTTCGACCAGATCTTGCACACACCGTTCGCCGTTGCGGAGGACGCTGAGAATGCGGAGGCGGGTCGGCTCGCTGAGGACGCTGAAATACTCCGCCACCTGCTGCATAATCTCAACTGAGACCGGATCTACCGTTTTCATGCGGGTCGTTTCAAAAAGGCTTAATCCCAAAATATTAACAATCTATTCAGAATTGAAAATAGAGTAGTAGATTACACATCAGAACTTTAAATTGACAAGGCTGGTTACAAGGCCGCCCCTCTCCGGAGTTGCCCCATGCCCAAAAGCAGGAACGCCCAAAAGCAGGAATGCCCAAAAGCAAGAATAATTGACCCTGGATAGCCACGCGATGAGGTTGCCCCATGCAAATTGCTGAGCGGGTGCAGTGGATACAGCAGCAGACCCAGTTTGGGGAGCTATCGGAGGCGGCGGTGAGGGCGATCGCCCAGCAGGTTCGCGAGATCCGTCTTCCCGAAAACCATCGGCTGGCGCTGGAAGACACCGAACCCAAAGCGCTTTACATTCTGAAATCGGGGCGGCTGGAGCGCTATCGCACCCGACCCGACAGCGTGGCAGACACCGTTAGCCTGCTGCCCGGTTCGGTGCTGTATTTAAAGGAACTGCTGCTCGAAACGCCTGCGGAACATACCGTCATCACCCTCAGCGATTGCGAAATCTGGACCGTGCCCCGCGAGGCATTCCGCGACCTAGTGGCTCAGTTTCCGGAGCTAAACCGCACCGTGTCGCGGCAGTTGGCAGACGAGGTGACGGAACTCAGTTCCCAGCTTGTCTTTGAGCAAGAGCGACAGGCGGCCCTGCGTCCCTACCTGGTGCCCAAGGTGCGGCGGGGCATTGTGGGCGCGAGTCGCTAT
>NZ_DVEA01000129.1:0-13468 GCF_015295965.1 Thermoleptolyngbya sp. M55_K2018_002 | reverse complement strand
CTGGGTTCAGAACGTCGTGAGACAGTTCGGTCCATATCCGGTGCAGGCGTAAGAGTATTGAGAGGATTCTTCCTTAGTACGAGAGGACCGGGAAGAACGCACCGCTGGTGTACCTGTTATCGTGCCAACGGTAGACGCAGGGTAGCCAAGTGCGGAGTGGATAACCGCTGAAAGCATCTAAGTGGGAAGCCCACCTCAAGATGAGTACTCTCATGGCAAAAGCCAGTAAGGTCACCCGCAGAACACGGGTTAATAGGCTCTAGATGGAAGTGCAGTGATGTATGAAGTCGAGGAGTACTAACAGACCGAGGGCTTGACCTCATTTTCGTATCTTGTATGATTTGATGTCTGGACGATTTTCTATGCAGCCTTCTGGGTTCTGACTCCTCAAACTGGAGTCATACATCCCAATAAGTTTCCTGGTGCCTATGGCGGTGTGGAACCACGCTCATCCATCCCGAACTGAGTTGTGAAACGCACCTGCGGCGAAGATAGTTGGTGGGTAGCTGCCTGCAAAAATAGCTCGGTGCCAGGGTGATTTTGACAACCCCCTTCGGATGATTACATCCGAAGGGGTTATTTGTATGAACAAAGCTCCTCCACAAGAAGTCGGGGGAGCTTTGTCAGGTTTCTATTAGCTTTGAGTGTAGTCTTTTAGCTCGATGGGAACGGGCTGCACTTTCCAGATGTTTTGGCAGTAGTCACGGATCGAGCGATCGGACGAGAATTTGCCCATGCGGGCTGTGTTGAGGATAGACATGCGGGTCCAGTGATCCCAGTTTCGATAGGCTTGACTGACTTGCTCTTGGCAATCGATGTAGGACTGATAGTCTGCTAGGAGTAGGTAATCGTCTTTGTGGAGCAGGTTGTCTACGAGCGGACGGAAAAGACCTGTGTCTCCGTGTGAAAAGAAGCCTGAGGCAATCCGGTCGATGACTTGGCGCAAGTCGTTATTGCTCTCGTAGTAGTCCATTGGTCTATAGCCTGCTGCTTTTTTGGCGGCAACCTCTTCCGTGGTTAAACCAAATAGGAAGAAGTTTTCGGCTCCGACTTCTTCACGGATTTCGACGTTAGCGCCGTCTAACGTGCCAATTGTAAGCGCTCCATTCATTGAGAACTTCATGTTGCCTGTGCCTGAGGCTTCTTTGCCTGCGGTGGAAATCTGCTCCGAGAGGTCGGCGGCTGGATAGACTCGCTGGGCGAATTTTACGTTGTAGTCTTTGAGGAAAACGACCTTAAGTCGTCCGGCGACATTGGGATCGCGATTGACTACCTCGCCGATGGAGTTAATGAATTTGATAATGAGCTTCGCCATGTAGTAGCCCGGAGCTGCTTTGCCGCCGAATAGGAAGGTACGGGGCGTGATTTCAGCGCTGGGATTTGCCTTAATGCGGTTGTAGAGGTGGATGATGTGGAGTGCGTTGAGATGCTGCCGCTTGTATTCGTGAATCCGTTTTACCTGAATATCGAACAAAGATGAGGGATCGACTTCGACATCTGTTTCCGACTTGATGTGGTTTGCCAGATCTTGTTTGATCGCTTGTTTGATTTGTCGGAATTCGTAGCGGAATCCGGGATCGTCTGCGAACTGCTCAATGCGGCGCAGTTCGTCGAGATGCTTAATCCAGTTGTCTCCAATTTTGCTGGTAATGAGGTTGGTCATGCGGGGATTGCTTAGCACTACGAACCGACGCGGAGTGACCCCGTTGGTGACGTTGGTGAATTTCTCCGGGTACATGTCGTAGAAGTCTTTTAGCACGGTCTGCTTGACCAGTTCGCTGTGGAGTGCTGCGACTCCGTTGATGGCGCTACTGCCGACGCAGGCGAGGTTTGCCATGCGGACGTACTTTTCGCCGCTTTCGTCGATGAGCGATAGGCGGCTGAGGCGGTCAGGATCATCGGGAAATTTGATGCGTACGTCGTCGAGGAAGCGGCGGTTGATTTCGTAGATGATTTCGATATGGCGAGGCAGCAGTTCGGAGAAGAGTTTGAGGGGCCAGCGCTCTAGGGCTTCGGGGAGGAGGGTGTGGTTGGTGTAGCCGAAGGTGCGGGTGGTGATGTTCCAGGCGTTGTCCCACTGCATTCCGTGTTCGTCCATGAGCAGCCGCATGAGTTCTGCGACGGCGATCGCCGGATGGGTGTCATTTAACTGCACCGAGAATTTTTCGGGAAACTTCTCCAGCGACATATTTTGCATCTGAAGGATGCGAATCATGTCTTGCAGAGAGCAAGAGACGAAAAACATCTGCTGCTCTAGCCGCAATACCTTGCCTTGATACTGCTCATCGTTTGGATAGAGGACCTTGGAGATGTTTTCGGAGTTGCTCTTTTGATGGACTGCGCCGAAATAATCGCCGGAGTTGAAGGCACCAAAGTCGAAGGATTCGGTTGCTTCGGCAGACCACAGGCGGAGGGTGTTGGCAGTGTTGACTTTGTAGCCTAGGATCGGCGTGTCGTAGGGAAGCCCTTTCACGACTTTGAAGGGAACCCAGCGGACGCGGTAGTTACCATGCTCATCGATGAAGGACTCGGTGTGGCCGCCGTATTTCACCTCAACAGCCCAATCCGGGCGAGCAATTTCCCAGGGGTTGCCGTAGCGCAGCCATTTGTCCGTAATTTCGACCTGCCAGCCGTCGCGGATTTCCTGGTCGAAGATGCCGAATTCGTAGCGGATGCCGTAGCCGAGGGCGGGAATTTCTAGCGTGGCTAGAGAGTCGAGATAGCAGGCGGCGAGACGACCCAAACCGCCGTTGCCCAGACCGGGTTCTTCTTCCTGCTGGAGCAGTTCGTTGAGATCCAGCCCCAGTTCAGTCATGGCTTGATTGATCTGGTCGTAGATGCCGAGGTTAATCAGGTTGTTGCCCAGGTGCGGGCCCATGAGGAATTCGGCGGAGAGGTAGCAGACGGTGCGGGCCTGAGTGTTGGTGTAGGTTTCGGCGGTGTTGAGCCAGCGGCGCAGGAGGCGATCGCGCACGGTGTAAGCCAGCGCCATGTAGTAGTCATTTTTGCTGGCGAGGGCTGGAAACTTGCCCTGGATGTAGAACAGGTTGTCCAGAAACGCCCGTTTTAGGGTTTCAATCGATAGCCCAGTGCGATCGTCTTCAATCTGCACTGAGCCGGAAGGAGGGGTGGGTAACGTCTGCATGGTAAAAATCCTGGATGAGTTGGATATTTCTAAGGCTCGTAGGGATAAAGAAGGGGCCACATAGGGAGCGAAGTCCTGAAGTTCGGAAAATGCTGCCAGCAATCAAGGTTGTGAATGGGGCGATCGCTCACTCCAAGACCATTTCAAGACGGCACTCCCAATAAACGGAATCTCAAAACTAAAGCCGAACGGTCTACTGCCCAGAACACTCAATCGGTAGGCAATAGACCGCTCAGCATCAACCTGGAGAATCTAGTAAGGCCACTTCCAGTTCACAATATCGGGACGGTCAATCCCGTACTCAAACGCATAGTTGCGGCAGGCAATCTGCTCGTCCTTGAGTTGCTCCTTGGTGTGGGCCCCTGCATTCTTCAGCTTGGGCACCCGGTCAATCACATCAATTGCGATACTAAAGCGGTCAATCTGGTTGCAAATTGCCAGTTCCAGCGGCGTGTTGATATTGCCCTTCTCCTTGTAGCCGCGCACATGCAGGTTTTCATGGTTGGTGCGGCGGTAGGTGAGGCGGTGAATTAGCCAGGGATAGCCGTGGAAGTTGAAGATAATCGGCTTATCCGTTGTGAACAAGCTGTCAAAGTCGCTGTCGCTCAGCCCGTGGGGATGCTCCGTGGCAGGGGTCAGCTTGAACAGGTCGATCACATTGACAAAGCGGATCTTCAAGTCGGGGAAGGCTTCCCGCAGCATGACCGAGGCGGCCAGAGACTCTTTCGTGGGAATATCGCCCGCTGTCGCCAGCACCACATCTGGTTCTTCGCCCGCATCGGTGCTGGCCCATTCCCAGATGTCAATGCCCTTGGTGCAATTGCGAACGGCTGCATCCATGTCGTGGTATTGCAAGTGCATTTGCTTGTCGGACACGATGACGTTCACGTAGTTCTCGCTCTTAAGACAATGATTGGCTACGGACAGCAGCGAATTGACATCAGGGGGCAGATAAATGCGAACGACCTCGGGACTCTTATTTAAGATCACATCCAGGAACCCTGGATCTTGGTGAGTAAAGCCGTTGTGGTCTTGCCGCCAGACCGTTGAGGTGATTAACAGGTTAAGCGAGGACACCTCTTCACGCCAGTTAATGTGGTTGCAGATTTCTAGCCACTTGGCGTGCTGACCCACCATCGAGTCGATGACGTGGGCAAAGGATTCATAGGTAGAGAAAAAGCCGTGGCGACCCGTGAGCAAATAGCCTTCCAGCCAACCCTCCAGGGTGTGTTCACTGAGGATTTCCATCACCCGACCGTCAGGGGATAGCTCACCGCCATCCAAATCCTCAGGCAAGAATTCTGCAATCCAGAACTTTTTGCTGACATCGTAGACCGCGTTTAGCTTGTTGGACGTGTTCTCGTCGGGGCCAAAGACGCGAAAATTGGTCATGTTGTTTTTCATCACGTCTCGCAGGAACACGCCCAGCGGACGAGTGTTTTCGGCTTCGACCACACCGGGGCGATCGACCGGAATGCCGTACTGACGGAAGTCGGGCATATTTAGCTCGCGCCGCAGCAGACCGCCGTTGGCGTAGGGAGTCGAGCCAAGGCGCTTATTGCCTTCAGGCGCAACCTCACGGATGTAGGGGAAGACCTTGCCGTTTTCATCAAAGAGTTCTTCCGGCTTGTAGCTCCGCATCCATTCCTCGAAGATGCGCTTATGCTCAGGATTGCCGTGCATAGAACCCATCGGAACTTGGTGCGATCGCCAGAATCCTTCGACCTTGTGCCCATCGATCTCGCTGGGGCAAGTCCAGCCCTTGGGGGTTCGCAGCACGATCATCGGCCAGCGGGGGCGAGTTGCAACGCCACTACTGCGGGCCTCGTGTTGAATCCGCTTAATTTCAGACACGCAATGATCTAGCGTAGCCGCTAGCGCCTGGTGCATGGATTCTGGCTCAGAGCCTTCGACGAAGTAGGGTGTCCAGCCATAACCCCGGAACAGCGCCTCTAGCTCCTCGTGGCTAATCCGCGCCAGGATGGTCGGGTTGTTGATCTTGTAGCCGTTCAGATGCAGCACGGGCAGCACTGCGCCATCGCGGATCGGATTGAGGAATTTGTTGGAATGCCAGGAAGTTGCCAGGGGGCCGGTTTCAGCTTCACCATCTCCAGGCATCGTTACCACAATCAGGTCTGGATTATCAAAAGCCGCGCCAAAAGCGTGAGAAATGCTGTAGCCTAGTTCGCCGCCTTCGTGGATGGAGCCGGGTGTTTCGGGAGTACAGTGGCTGCCAACACCGCCAGGGAACGAAAACTGCTTGAAGAAGCGCTTCATTCCTTCGACATCTTCGGTGCAATGGCTGAAGTAGTGGGAATAGGTGCCTTCCAGATAGCAGGGGCCAAGGAAACCGGGTGCGCCGTGACCCGGCCCGACCATGAACAGCATGTCTTGGTCAAACTTCTTGATGATGCGGTTGAGGTGGGTGTAGAGAAACGCGATGCCAGGACTAGATCCCCAGTGACCCAAGAGGCGCTGCTTGATATGTTCGTCCTTGAGGGGTTCCCGGAGGAGTGGGTTATCGCGCAGGTAAATCATGCCCAGCGCCAAGTAGTTTGCGGCTCGCCAAAAGGCGTGCATCTTCCACAGCTCATCAGGGCTGAGGGGAGTGCCCTGCACCGTAGAGCGGGCTAGGCCAAAGCTGCTAATCGAGGTTTCGACGGTCGGTCTTTCGGAGGAAGCTACCATAATCTCGGTTATCTCTCAAACGCAATTGAATGTGAAGCAAGACAAGTACGGTCAAGTGGGGATCTGCAAGCAAGCGAAACTTCGGATGAAATAACTCTTAGCCAAAAATCCACGGATTGTTAGATTACACAGCATCTCTTTAGGTTTTCACTAGAAGGATCGCTTGAAACTCAAACGTATGCCTGATCTAGCTATTATCCAATTCGGCTATGTTTCAACTGCTTTTCCGACTCTCTGAAACAGCACCGCTTTTAGAACATCCAGGCGGCTAAAGGGGCTTAGGAGCAGAGGATTTTCGGCAAGCTCTATAGCGGTGGCTCTATAGGCTCTATAGCGGTGAAAGCATGAAAGCTATTGAGAGCGCTTGATAGTGAAATGCTGTTAAATCTTAAGAATGTCAGAAAAGTTTGAAGAAACAGGAAATCCAACTCTTTGCAGAATGGACGTGTTCTAGAAGATACCTAGAGACAGATTGCAGCCAAAAAGTGTTCTTTAATGTCTAAGAACGATAGGCAAGATGATAGTCGCAGATTGCTTTAGAGATGGAAAGTATCGGGCACAACAGTCGATTAAATTGTCGGAATGAAACTGTCGAAATGAAACCGGGGATTGATGACTTGGGTTGAGGGATTGAACTTGGGTGCATGACCCTGCTTTGGGAGATAGGGAGGAAGTGTTGGGAAATTGGATCGAAATCTAAATCTCTTCGGCATCTTTGGGGCAAAGTTCTATGATTAAAGCTAAGGCTGAGCGAAAGGCGCATGGACGCAACACCGGAGTTTGCACATTCTCCTAACGACGATCGCATCGAGATGAGTCGTCTCTATCCCTGGAGTCAGGGGCCGCTGGTTGCCCACTTGCAGGAACTTTTGGGTGCCTGTGGCTATCGGCTGAGGCCGGATGGGGATTTTGGCTGGATTACAGAGGCGGCGGTGCGTGATTTTCAGC
Organism: Thermoleptolyngbya sp. M55_K2018_002; assembly: GCF_015295965.1. Taxonomy (NCBI): domain Bacteria; kingdom Bacillati; phylum Cyanobacteriota; class Cyanophyceae; order Oculatellales; family Oculatellaceae; genus Thermoleptolyngbya; species Thermoleptolyngbya sp. M55_K2018_002. The sequence continues at coordinate 6,687 of NZ_DVEA01000129.1, read as the reverse complement.
GGCGCAATGGCTTACGGGTGGATGGCATTGTGGGCGATCGCACTTGGGCGCTTTTGCTCTCGAAGGTAAAGCCAGGGGCACGAACAATGCGGCTGGGTTACTGTGGGTCAGACGTAAGGGAACTGCAAGGGCTGTTGCAGGTCTATGGCTATCGGGTTCATCGCACAGACTGCTTTGACCGTGACACCCAGGATGCAGTGTTGGCGTTTCAGCGATCGCACCATCTGGAGGCAACGGGGGAAGTGACACCGATTACATGGGCAGTGATGTGTGATGGCAAAACTGGGCAGCCGCCGCCTGCTCGGAGCAAGTGGCTTTTGGAGCGGGGGCGGTGGCGATAGGGCGATCGCCGATTGCATCTGGCTGATACGGCGCTGAGCAATCGTTGTTCTATCTGGGGAAGGTTAGATCTTAAGAGGGCATGTTAAGGGGGCACGCAGGGTGAGGGCGGGGGTGAGCTTGCTGGACTGGCTGCAACAATGCCGAATTCTCACAGCATCGGGATTTTAGCGAGAGCCAGGATACCTGTGTCAAGGCTGTGTTCGCTGGGTTTCGCTAAGGTAGTTGATTAAGCGTTTTTTGATTTTGTTGAGTGGACGAGTGGGACAATCCAAATGAGTGTTGAACTGACGATTCCAGATTCTGTTCTCAAGTCGATGCGGTTGCCGGAGCAGCATCTTGAACAGGTGCTGCTCAAAGAGTTGGCGATCGCCCTCTACGCGCAGGAGATGCTGTCCTTTGCCAAGGCGGCAGAACTCGCCGGAATGGAGAGCAGCGAATTTAGCCAGGTGGTGGGTGAGCGCGGCGTTAGCCCCCGGTGCAGCCGCGTCATTATGGATGGCGAGAGCGTCTTTGTGTGCAGCGACTAATGGGGTCCTCGCCGCGAGTAGACCGCTTTTTGGTCTGCGGGCTGGGTAGCCTGGGGCAATATTGCGTCTATCACTTGCAGCGGTTTGCGACCGAGGGGACGGCGGTCTCCGTCACGGCGATCGACCGACAGCGCCCAGAGGAATGGGAGGTCGAAAATCTGACCGATTTGCTGGCGGAGGATCTGCTGATTGGCGACTGTCGGGATGAACCCGTGCTGCTGAAGGCGGGTGTGCAGGAGTGCCGTGCGGCGCTGATTGTCACAAGTAACGAAACGGTGAATATCGAAGCGGCGATCGCCATTCGTCGGCTCAATCCAGACGTGCGCCTTGTGGTTCGCTCGTCTCGCCAAAGCCTCAACGAACTGCTCAAGCTGCGGCTCGGCAACTTCAACGCCTACGACCCGATGGAGATGCCTGCCTTTGCTTTTGCGATGGCAGGGCTACAGGTGGGGCTACTGGGCAGCTTCAACATTGGGGACACACGCTTGCAGGTGGTGGAACAAACCGTGCAGCCCCGCGATCCCCGATTTGATGATGCGCGTGCGGTGGCTCAGCACAAAAAATCCTACCGACTGCTCAGCCACCGCCCCCAGGCAGAAATCCCCGCCTCGCCAAACCGAGCGTTTTATCACTGGCAGATAGACACCCGCATTCGGGCGGGCGACACCATTGCCTACATAGAAATCGCAGACGCGCCGGATTATACCCAGCATCAGGCAGGCGGCGACTGGCGATCGCGCTGGCAGGCTGGACTGCAAGCCGTGCTGAAAGAGCAGCCATTGCAGTGGGTTCAGCGAGTGCGGGCGTGGATGCAGGCCAATCGAACTCGTCCACTCATCGCGATGGGTCTGATCACGGCACTGGTGCTGTGGGTGCTAGGGGCGACCATGCTCAAGATGACGGTGCCAGAGCTAACCTGGATAAAGGCGATCGCCTCTGGTGCAGTGCTGCTGCTAGGGGGCTATGGCGACGTATTTGGCGGTCTAGAAAACGACCCCGTTCCCGGCTGGGTTTACTTTATTAGCCTGCTGATCACGATCATCAGCTTGCTGTTTGTATTGGGCGTGGTGGGCATTATTGCGGATAACCTGCTCAGCGCCCGATTTAGCTTCCTCCAGCGGCGGCCGCCGATGCCCAAGCAGGGGCATGTGGTGATGGTTGGGCTTGGGCGCGTTGGCCAGCAGGTGGCGACCTGGCTTCAGACGTTTCGCCAGCCCTTCGTTGTGTTGACAGATGTGGCGGACAACCTGGCGCTATTTCCCAAAATCCCGATCATCGTGGGGAATCCGATTCAACAGATCCGCCATGCCAATATCGAAACCGCCAAAAGCCTGGTCGTCGTCACAGATGACCAAATCTTGAATCTGGAGGTGGCGCTTACGGCGCGAGAGCTGACCCGCCAGCAAAAGCAGTCATTGCAATTGGTGATTCGTTCCTATAACCAGCGGTTTAGCGCCAGTCTGGCCGCGCTGATTCCCAACGCTCGCGTGATGGCTGTTTCGGCCCTGGCGGCCGAAGCGTTTGTGGGTTCGGCCTTTGGCGAAAATATCCTGAGCCTGTTTCGGCTGAATGAACAGACGATCTTGGTGACGGAATTTTTGGTAGAAGCGGGCGATACGCTGGTGGGCAAGCTGCTTTCGCAGGTGTCCTATGGCTACGGTGTGGTGCCGATTTTCTATGAACGCAACAGCGAGCGGCGGACGCTCGACAACAGCGACAGCCTGATGCCGTCGGAAACCTGGATGCTGAAAGCGGGCGATCGCCTCATTCTCCTGTCCACCATCGACGGACTGCGGCGCATTGAGCGTGGGCAGATGCGTCCCCCCCGCACTTGGCGACTCAGCATGGGCAAGCCCCTGAATCGGGGCAATCTCAGCGAGATTGGCACCACGCTGCACCGCATCTCCGGGCTAAACCTCAACACCGCCAACGCTTTTGCCCAAAACTTGCCCGGCACGATCTATTTGCAGCTTTACGACTATCCAGCCCATCACCTGCTAGCAGAACTGCGGAAGCTTGCGCCGGACGTAACGCTAGTGGCGCTTGAAGAGGGAGAGAAGAAGTAGCGGCGTAATGGCATGAGCGTATCTTGATACGCTAACTCTCTTCTGCTCCACCCTCTTCTACTCCACCCGCCAATCTGTGCCCACCTGAACCGTCACGTCCGATTGCAGGTTGCCAGTTCCTTCGACGCGCACTTCGCCAAGACCGAGCGATCGCCGCACCGCCTCAGCCTTCGCAAGGTCGCCGCCCTGGGCAATAATGCGGGTCTCGCGTAGGGGTTCGCTCCAGTTTTCGTCAATGTAAACGTTATAAAACCCAGCCTCTCGCAGCGCGAACATCAGCTGCTCGGCTGCCGCAAGGTTACCTGTGGAGTCTTGAATCGCGATCTCAATGCCATAGTCTGTTTCTGCGGGAACCGAATCGACCCCTGGCTCGGCGTATGGATCGGCAACCGTTTCGCTTGAGGCTGGATTGAGTCCAAAGTATTGGCTGCTCATCTCCTGAATGCGAGAATAGCTCGGCAGCCAATAGCTGGCTTCATAGTCGCCTGCCCCGCTAAACTCTCCTGGCAGCATCAGCATCTGCAAGTCGGCCCGCTTGAGCTGCGCTGCAAAGCCCACTAGCGCCACCAACTCCTCAACCGTCAGGTTAGTATCAACATTTTCCTGGATCACCGACAGGATTTGTGGAATGCGCGTGAGTGTGGCCGGACTGAGGGTCTGCTCGACCAGCGCCCGCATCAGCGTTTGCTGCCGCTGTACCCGCCCAATATCGCCGTAGGCATCGTAGCGAAACCGCAGAAATTGCAGCGCCTGTTCGCCGTTGAGGTGCTGTTCGCCCTGCTTCAGGTCGATATAGAGATGCTGGGAATGGTCGGTATATTTCATGTCCTTGGGCACGTAGACCGTCACGCCGCCCAGCGCATCAATCAGCTTTTCGACCCCCTGTACATTGATCCGCACATATCGATCAACAGGCACACCCCCTAGCAAATTGCTAATTGACTGAGCCGTCAACGCCGGGCCGCCGTAGGCATTGGCTTCGTTCAGCTTGGTTACGCCCAGCCCAGCGACGCGGGTGCGTGTGTCTCGCGGCACCGATAGCACCACAAGTTTGCCCGTTTCGGGGTTAAACCGCAGCATCAGCATGGTGTCGGATAGCCCATCGAAGGAGTTGACCAGTGCGTGATAGCCCAGATCGCGAACTTCGGGCGGCGGGTTGTCCACATCAGAACTTAGCACCTTAATTCCCAGCACCATGATATTGACAGGGCGGGTCAGCCGGGGCAGGCGAAAGTTTAGGCCGGTCGCGATTTCTCCCTGGCCAAAAACCTTAGACTCTTCTGGCGAAAGCCTGCTTTGCAATAGCGGCGTGCTGGCCAGCGTCATGGCAAGCAGCGCCCCTGCCCCTGCGGAAACGGTTGCCACACCCAGCAACCCTAGCAACAGCCAGGGGAGTTTGATTTTTCGAGGGGGCAGGGGTTGGGTTTGAGGAGACAAAGAAGATCGAGCCTTTGGGGATGTCACGAGGGGTTGCTAAGGGAGAACGGGTCTAGACGTGAAAGACGTGCTGAAGGCTTTGACGACTGTGGCGGTGGGGTGAGTTCCGACGACGCTTCATGCAGCATCTTAGCAACGATTTTGCAGAATGGACTATGTGGGGTGTGAGTCGATTGTGGATAGATCTAGATCTTTGGAACTGGGCTACGGCAGGCGATCGCTCACGTCGCTAATGCCCGGTAACCGCAGGGGCCTGCGCTGCCACAGCCGCAGCATCAGCCACAGCATGACGACGAAATAGCCGGAGGTGAGGGCGCTGTTGGCAACGAGAAGCGGAATTGCAGAAGGGTCAGCCGTGTGGGCCCCCGCCGCTAGCGCCGCATAGCCCACCAACCAGCCCAGCCCCAGCGTCGTGGATAGTCGCGCCGCCTGACGTTCACGCGAATCGCCCTTTCGCACTGCCAGCGCCCACATCGCTGGAATTACGCCCAGCACGGGCACCAGATAGACAAACATGCGAATTCGCTTGAGCTGCTGGGGATCGTAGGGGTCGTCGTAGGGGTTGGGCATTTTGGGAGAATGGTTGCGGTTGACGAAAAGTAAGGAACGGGATGGCAAGGGTTGGAATGCCTTCACGAGCTTTTCTGACCCTCAAACACGCTGCCTCATGCTTCCCGGCGCGGATCGAGCGCATCCTGCAAGCCGTCGCCGACGTAGTTGATGCTGAGGACGGTGAGGAAAATCATCAGACCGGGAAAGACGGCCATGTGGGGGGCGGTTTCGATGCGGTTGTAGGCATCGAACAGCATTCTTCCCCAGGTAGGCACGTCGGGCGGAAAGCCAAGTCCCAAAAAGCTGAGGGTGGATTCGGTGAGGATGGCAGTGGCGATCGCCAGCGTGGCCGACACAATCACCGGACTCAGCACGTTGGGCAGCAGGTGATGCCAGATGAGATGGCCCGGACGCGCCCCCATTGCCCGCGCTGCGGCGATAAAGTCGCGGTGTCGCAGAGAGAGGAACCCGGCCCGCACCAGCCGCGCTGTACTCATCCAGTTCAGCCCGCCAATGACGCAGACGACGAGGAGGAAGATGCCCCACTCTGGGCCGGCGATCGCCCGTGCGGCGCTGCGAAACAGGTAGACGACCAGCAGCAGCAGGGGCAGTTGGGGCAGCGCCAGAAACAGGTCCGTGAGGCGCATCAGCAGCGTATCGAGGAGTCCGCCATAAAACCCGGCGATCGCCCCAATGCCCACGCCCAGCCCAATGCTCAGCGCCATTGCCGCCACGCCCACCGCCAGAGAAATGCGGCCACCCACCAGCACCCGTGCCAGTTGATCCTGCCCTAGATCGTTGGTGCCAAAGGGGTGAGCCAGACTGGGCGGAGCCGCCGCTCGTCCAAAGTCAATCGCTGTTGCCGAGACGGGATAGACCCACGGCCCCACCAGCACCGCCAGTCCCAGCAGGCTCAACAGCCCCAGCCCCAGCATCGCCGTCCAGCTTCGCCGAAATCGCCGCCATGCGGAGCGCCACAGAGCAGACGGTTGCAACATAAGCTGTTCTGATACGACGATCATTGTTGGCTACGGCTCCCCTGCTGGCGCGGCGGTGGGTGCGGTGATGGGTGTGGCAGCGGGCGTGGCCGTCTGTTCCGCGTCTTGTTGCCCCGCTTCTTTTGCCGACAGCCCGTTGCCCTGCGTGCCAAAGAACCAGAGGACGGCCGCTGCCTCTGCCCGCGTCACGGGCTTTTTGGGCTGAAACAGGGTGGTATAGCCGAATGCGCGACGGATGTTCGACAAATCGGCGTTTTGGAAATCGGCCAGCACCGCCCGCTGGGCCCGGGGATCGATGCTGGCGGCATCCTGAAAGCCCCAGGTTTGCTGCACGGCTTCTAGGGTGGCGTTGGGCAGCGAACGGCGCAGATCCAGCGGCGTTTTCCACAAAATCAGGTCTTCGCGGGTGAGGGGCGCGTCGGGGCGAAAGGTGACGATGGTGCTGTTGCCCGATAGCGGGCTAGGCACGAGACCTGGAAGGCGGGTGTTTCTGAGGGGGACGCGGGGCGAATTTTGTTGGCGGGCTGGTTCGCAAAAATTTCGTTGTTGGCAGCCATCAGCCAGCGGGCAAACTCGCGGCGGGTGATGGGTTGGCCGGGCTTGAACTCGGACGCAGCGGGGGTGATCTGGAGAACGCCCAACTCTGCCAGGTCGGTAATGTAAGGCTGCAAATCGGCTGGGGCCTGGGCCAGGTCGGTGAAGCGCTGGGGCGCGGTGCGGGGTGCGCCTGGGCTACTAGTCGTTGCGCTGGGCTGGCCGGGTCGC
>NZ_DVEA01000295.1:0-2447 GCF_015295965.1 Thermoleptolyngbya sp. M55_K2018_002 | reverse complement strand
CAACTCCTCACCTGGCAACTATTCACCTGGCAACTATTCACCTTGATAAACGTCGGGCAGGTCGTCAAAGCCGCCCAGCAGGTAGTCGGGAAACAGGGTCGGCGTGGTGTTGGGGCGATCGCCCTGCGATTCTAGCGGCGTGAGGTCGGTGGGTGGGCGATCGCTGCTCCAGGCCCACCAGGCAGTCCCGCAGGCGCAGTGATAAAATTCCTGCCACTTGCGGCGATGGTCGTGGGTAAAGACGGGCGATCGCCGATTAATCCACACTTGCTGCGCTTCGGAGCAGGACAAGCGGCAGCTTGGACAACAAAACTCAACGGCGTGAACTGCCGCCTCTGTCCAGTCGGGCGGCACGAGAGCAAAAGCGTCCATGAGCAGGTGTGGGAAAGGAATATCCCTATCCTATCCGACTCGTCAAGCGGCTGGATTTTCAATGAACCATACAGAAATTTTTATCCCTTTCGCCCCGTCTTATGTAAAATCCAAGGCGAGGCCGTCAGCAAATTGCCCCATTTGGAATTGCGCGACCCACTGTGCGACCCACCGTGCGACCCACTGCGCGACCCACTGTGCGACCCACTGTGCGACCCACTGTGCGACCCACCGTGCGAGCAGGTCGTCCTATCGATGCTTCAGTTTGTGACCGAGCGGGTGACCGAGCGGATGATTGAGCGGGTGATTGAGCAGATGATTGAGCGCAGTCTAGCGTGATGTGCAACTTTCACTCTGCCCTCACGCTCCAACCTCTTCTCCCCAGTCGGGAGCGGGGAAGCAAGCGAGGCTTGAAGTCCCTCTCCTGTTCTGGGAAAGGGATGGAGGGTGAGGGGAATCGGCAAAGCTGCACATAAAGTTGCACATTGCGTCAGTCTAAATAGCTGCATGTAGCCGCATGACCATGACGACCCGGATATCTCTCAGAGAGGACAACCTCAAATGTCGATTCTGAACTTAATCTCCTTTGTTGGAATTTTCGGGCTGTGTGCAGTCGCGTGGCTGTTTTCCGAAAACCGCAATCCCAAATATTTCCCCTGGCGAGTGGTCATCTGGGGCATCTTGCTCCAGTTGATTCTAGGCTTTTTGGTGTTTGCCTTTCCGATTACGCAGCTTTTTCTGCAATGGTTCACCGATTTGCTGAACGTAATTTTTGACGCAGCCGACGCAGGCGCACGGTTTGTGTTTGGCAATCGGTTCGTGCCGCTGCCAGGTCAGGAGCCGCTGGTGCTGTCGCCCCTGCCTGCATCGGGCACCTGTGCGCCAGCGCAGCCAGGAGAGGTGCTGCCGGGGCTATGCGGCATTCAGTTGGGGTATATCTTTGCGTTTCGAGCGCTGCCAGCGGTCATTTTCTTTTCGGGGCTGATGGCACTGCTCTATAACCTGGGGATCATCCAGGTTGTTACGAACTTTTTTGCTCGGATTTTCTATCGCGCGATGCGGCTGAGCGGGGCAGAATCCCTGAGCGGCGCGGCGAATATTTTTGTGGGCATTGAGGCGGCGATCGTCGTGAAGCCGTTTCTGGCCAGCATGACCCGCAGCGAGCTGCTGGCGATTCTGGCCTGCTGCTTTGGCACGGCGGCCTCGTCTACGCTGGCCATTTATGTGAGCTTCCTGAAGCCCGTGTTTCCCAATATCCTGGGGCATCTGGTGTCGGCCTCGGTGATGGCGATTCCGGCATGTTTTGTGCTGTCGAAGATTTTGCTGCCGGAAACGACCGTGCCCGTGACCGCAGGCGGCATCCCCGATGAGCGATCGCTCGATCAGGCGCTGAACGAAGAAGTGGAAGACTTTGAAGCAGGCGTAGCGCGGACGGAACCCGTGCATCAAGAAACCGTGGCGGGGGAACCGATTGAGCGGGTCAGTCCGCTGGATGCCGCCATTGTGGGCGCACTAGACGGGGTGAAAATGGCCGTGGCGATCGCCGCTGTGCTGATTCTGATCCTGGGTTTGGTGTATCTGGTCAACCAATTTTTTGGGGCGTTGGCCAGTATTCCTGGTCCCATTGGCAGCGTCTTTCAGGTGATTACGCTGCAAAACATCCTGGGGGCGCTGTTTTTGCCGCTGACGGTGCTGACGGGCGTATCGCTCGACTGGAGCGAACTCTGGGCTTCGTCGGTGATTATCGGTCGTCGCCTGTTTGAGACAGCGATTCCGCCCTACCAATCGCTGGCGGCTGCTTCGCGGGATGGCGTGTTGAGCGATCGCGCTTTGTTAATCGTCAGCTATGCCCTCTCTGGCTTCGCGCACCTGGCCTCGGTCGGCATCTTTGTCGGCGGCACTACGGCGCTAATTCCCTCTCGCCGCAAAGACATTTCCGAACTGGGCTGGAAGGCCCTGTTTGTGGGCACGCTGGCCACCATGATGATTGCTTGCGTGGCCGGCGTATTCGACACGGGCAACCCCAGCATCCTGGGCACACCCGACGAACCCGCGCCGCAGGCTACCCCCGCCAG
>NZ_DVEA01000135.1:0-2449 GCF_015295965.1 Thermoleptolyngbya sp. M55_K2018_002 | reverse complement strand
CTCAGACGTGCCCAGCCTGCCTCGTGCAGATGCCCTGTTCATTCACTGGAGCTAAGACCCACGGTAAGGGGAGCGGTCTATTTATGATTGTTTGTCCGAATTGCAACCATCAAAATCCCGATGGCGCAGTGCAGTGTGAAGCCTGCTACACGCCGCTGCCCACCATGATGAGCTGTCCCAACTGTGGGGCTTCGGTTCAGTCCGATGCTAGCTTTTGTGGACAGTGTGGGTTTAACCTGCGGGCGGCGGCGGCAGAGGGGCCAGAGGTTTCCACGCCAACGGTCGCGCCTGATTTTGCAATTCCCGATTTGCCAGCGGTAGAACCCTTGGTTCCACCCGATCCATTGCCAATTACGCCGCCGATTGCAGCAACACCGGACTCGTCTGCAACTTCGGGCGTTTTGCCCATTTCTGAACTTCCGCCACCGCCGCCACCGCCCGTTGCGCCGCCCGTTGCGCCGCCATCGCCTGTCACGCTGCCCGTCGCAGTGCCGCCAGTAGCTAGTCCGACCGCTTCCTTGGGGCCGACCCAACTCCAGACGCAGCGGGCCAGCTTGCTGCACGTGCAGACCAATCAGGTTGTAGAGCTACCCCAAGCGCTACCTGTAGTTCACATTGGCAAGCCCAACGACCGAATTCCGCCGGATATTGACGTTTCCGGCTTTCCCAGTTCAGAAATTGTGTCGCGGGTTCACGCTGATATCCGGGTGGAGGGCGATGCCTATTACCTGGAAGATGTGGGCAGTTCCAATGGAACCTACGTGAACAACATGCCGCTGCCGATGGGCAACCGCCACCGCCTGCGGCCGGGCGATCGCATCTCGCTGGGCAAAGGCGATCGCATGACGTTCCTGTTCCAGCTTTCCTAAGCGGGCAATGACTTTGCCCATGAATTTGCTGCCCATGAATTTGCTCAGGGTTCAGCGCTAGACCTGACGCTGCATCGAGCGCCAGTCTAGTGCAACTCCTGAAGCAGTTGCTGAAGCTGCTGCTTCAGGTTGTCCTGCGTTTGCTCTTGGGCGACGATGCTGGCTTGGAGGCGATCGCGCTCGTCTTCTAGGTGGCTCATTTTAGCTGCCAGCTTCTCGCGCAGGTCATTTTCGCTGCCGCTGTTTTTTAAGGGCTGCAATTTTTTGGCAATGCCTTCCTGCTCGTCAGAGAGGCGATCGCGCTTTTTGGCAAGCTTCTGGATTTTCTGCTGAGTTTGGGCAATCTGCCGATGCAGTTCTAGGATGTCGCGCAACGACTGGAACAGGCTGTCGTCAATAAATTTGTTGTGCAGGTACGCCTGGAGAGTCTGGTAATCCAGGTTGAGGATTTGTTCGTGCCGAGAAATTTTTCGGCGCTGCTGCACGCGAAACTCGCTCTGCTGCCGGGGGGCGATCGCCAGCTTCCAGCGCTGAAACTCAGCCGTCTGCTCCATCGGCTCCACCGTCTCAAACAACTCGTAGCCGCTGAGAATGCGCTGCTCAATCACCAAAGCAATAGGATAGGTGTTGCGGTTGTCGATGCGGTAGACGGTCTGGCGGGTTTCCCACTGGTCATGAACGAGGTAGTCGCCTTTTCCAAGGGCGATCGCCACCGTTTCCAGGCGTGACTCGTCTTCCCGCAAAATCTGCACGCCCAAATCCACGGCGTAGGGCACAAAAAACTCGCCCTCAGCAGGCGTAAAGCTCAGCACCGCTTCCCCCACATAGTTCTCTGCCTCCAGCACCGTCGCCGGGCCGCGCTCCAGCGTCAGCCCAGTCGTGTTGGTTGCAACAATGGTCACCACTGGATGGCCTGGCAATTTTTCAGCGTTGAACCAGTGCTGTTTGCGGCTGGCCAGCGTTGCGCCCAAAATCGGCACCATCGCGCTCTGTCCCCGCTTGATCGTGACCGGAATGCCCACGTCGTACTGAAACAACTCGCCCCGCGCCACGCCCGTTGCTTGAACCTGAGTTGCCTGGGCTAGGTCGCGGCGGGCAGATTTGAACCGACTGCTGCCCATGCCTGGAGCCGCTAGCTCTGCATCTAAATCAGACTCGTAGCAGTTGTAAACGTCATCGAGTAAGCTGCGCGACACAGATGCCACATCGGTATATAAATGCGGATTTAGGCGACCTTCTTCAAAGCTGACGGGGCCCGCCACCGTGCGTGCTTCATCTTCCACTGTGGGGCGATCGACAAAGCGGGGCGTGTAGAGGTCGTAGATAAAGCTGATGGGCTGTCCCGCGATCAGCGTCAGGGAGACATCTTCGAGATCTTCATCGAGCTGGTTGTCCACAATGCCCCAGCCCTGGATGAATAGCTGACCGCTGTCGCTGTTGTCGGCAATACCACTGCCCTCGGCAGGTGCATCGGGCGTGTAGACGAGGCGATAGCTGACGCGCCAGGTAGGGCTGGGGGCAACGTAGCTAACCAACAGGTCTTGGTGGGGGCGATCGAGAAAAATGGTGACGCTGCGCTG
>NZ_DVEA01000424.1:0-13521 GCF_015295965.1 Thermoleptolyngbya sp. M55_K2018_002 | reverse complement strand
CGCCGCCGCTGCGCCCAGTGGCCACTGTCGCGCCGCCCCGCCAGGTTCCCGCCAGCCGGATTGTGCTAACCCCGCGCAATGCCGAAGATGCCTATGCCTATTGGGAAGCGCCAGAGGCTCATAAGGCAGATCTGAAGCGCCAGGGCGGACGCGATTTGAAGCTGCGGATTTACGACGTGACAGATATTGACCTCGATCGGCAGCCCGCCCACAGTGTCCAAGAATACGATGTGGCTGAAACCGACCAAGATCGGCATGTGCCCATCATGGTGGGCGATCGCGACTATCTCGCAGAAATTGGCTACACCACCAGCGACGGACGCTGGCTGAAGCTGGCCCGATCCAACTCGGTGCGCGTGCCCACGATCCCAGCGGCGGCTGAAGCAGCTCCTGCTCCGGTCGTGCCACCTGTTGTGCCGCCCGTCGTGCCGCCTGTGGTCGCTCCAGTTGTCCCGCCTCCAGCGGTATCCGTTTCTCCGACAGTACCCGCTCCAGCGCCTACCCCATTGGAACCTGTTATGGATGAACCTGCTGTTGATGAACCTGTCGTAGAAACGCCAGAGCCAGAGACCCCCGCTGTGCCGCCGATTGCTGCGGCTCTGGGTACGGGAGCAACGCTGGCAGCAGGCGCGTCTGCGATGGCAGCGCTGGCCAAGGAAGATGACCAGTCTGCCGTTGAAGCGGCAAAGTTTGACGTGGGGCAAACAGATCTGTCGGCTGAGCGGCTGGCGGATGTGGACACGAATCTACCCGATTTGCCTGATGGCTACGGCGAGAGCCGAATTGTGCTGATGCCTCGCGATCCGCAGTGGGCCTACACTTATTGGGATGTGCCCGATCAACACAAGGCACTCCTGCGAGGTCAGGGCGGACAGCGGCTGGCGCTGCGGCTATACGACGTGACCGATATTGATGCCTATAGCCAGCGTCCCCATAGCGTGCAGCAGTACGACTGTGACGAGCTAGCCCGCGACTGGTATTTGCCCATTCCGGTGAGCGATCGCGATTATTTGGTTGAAATTGGCTATCTCACACCAGATGGTATGTGGCTAGTTCTGGCGAGATCTAATGCGGTTCGCATTCCACCAATCTACCCATCCGACTGGTTTGAGGATCAGTTTATTACGCTGGGTTGGGATGAAGACCGGCGTGGCAAGACCTTCCTGCGGTTGATTCCGCCGGGGCGACGAGTGGCAGACACGGGCAACCCCATCTACGACGAGATTTTTGACATGGCCGAGTCTGCCGAGGCAATGCGTCTGGCGGGTTCGCTCTATGGTTCCATGCAGCAGGTTCCGGCCTCGGTGCAGGGTTCCCATCAGATGGAATCGGGCGCAGCGCTGAGTTCCATGCAGGCCTCTGGGGCAGCCATTAGCAGCTACGTTCACTCAGAATCTGGTGCAGCGCTAAGTTCCATGCAGGCCTCTGGTGCAGCCATTAGCTCGTTTGTTTTCTCGGCTGAAATGGGCCAATGGTCGGGGAAAACCGAGTCTGGCGTGGGCCTATACACTGAGTCGGGTGTGGGTCGATATACCGAATCGGGCGTGGGCATGTCCGGCGTGGGCATGTCCGGCGTAGGTCGATACACCGAGTCCGGCGTGGGCATGTCCGGCGTGGGCCTGTACACCATGTCGGGCGCAGGACTTTATACCGAGTCTGGCGGAGCGCTTTACACGATGTCGGGTGTGGGCCTGTACACCGAATCCGGCGTGGGTCAATATACCGAATCCGGCGTGGGCATGTCCGGCGTGGGCATGTATAGCATGTCCGGCGTGGGCATGTCCGGCGTGGGTATGGGCTACCCGGGGCCGATTAGCTATGCGCGGATGTCGGGCGTAGGGATGTACACCGAGTCGGGCGCAGGTCTGTATACGATGTCGGGGGCTGGGATCTACAGCCAGTCGGGTGTAGGGATACCGAACTTCTCTGGCATTGGCATGTCGGGTGTTGGCTTCTTTGGTTCTATGCCGCCGATCCGGGCGCGGAAATTCTGGCTAGTGGCAGATGCAGAACTGATTATCTACGGCGCAACGGAGCCAGATGCCTCGGTGACCATTGCTGGACGGCCTGTGACGCTGAATCCCGATGGCACATTCCGCTTCCAGATGTCCTTCCAGGATGGCACGTTGGACTTTCCGATTTTGGCGGTGGCGGCGGACGGCGTTCAGACCCGCGCGGTTCATATGCGGTTTAATCGAGAAACGCCAGAACGCCGCACTAATACAAAGGACGAGGCGATGGATCAGCCTTACTAGGGGCTGCTATCAGTTGTCTACCCAAGGTATGGTTTCTTGGGAGATTCAGCCCCTAGCCTGATTTGTTTGGACGGGCGCAATACTGCCGATTCCTCAAGGCTTCTGAGTTTAGTTGATGACGCGCCCTGGGGTTCAGCGTGATCCTTCCTTCAAGACCTTAAAGAGCGCGATCGCCCCGTCTCTGATTCTGGGCTGCCTGGGCGGCCTGCTCAGAGACGCGCTCATAGAGCCGTTCAAGCTGCTGAAATAGACGGCTGCTGCGGTCGATGTCAGTTTCGCAGCCTCGAATCTCTTCGGTCTTCCCGTTCGGGTAAAACCGATAGACGGCTTCTGGCCCATCGGCAGCCAGCAGGCAGAGGTTTGGGATTGGATTGCGGACATTTGCCTCGCTGCGGATCTGGTCAAAATCGGCGCGGGCAATGCGCGATCGCAGTTGTTGCAGGGTTCCTCGGCGGATGCGTCCAGTGGCGCGATCGCCGACGCTGTTGGCATAGCGGTAGCTGCCGTCCGGATATATTGTCACTTCTGAAAAGCAGCCTGGCGGATAGCAGAAGCCACCCTCGCGGCGAACCGTGACCAGAGGAGTTCCGCCCTGGCTAACTGGCTGGGTCGGAGCAGGCCCATTTTGAGCAATGGATAAGCGGTTGGGTGGAGCGGCGATCGCGGCGCTGGCGATCGCCAAACACAGTCCCACAACCCCAACCGTCAATGGCCAAGTTTTCATCCCGAAGCCCTCACAGAAACTCAACACTGCTACCTTAAGTTCCTGCTTGCTTCGGAGTCGTGGAGTTACCAAAACTGAAACTTGCAGACCTCCGCCAGTTCAGACCGAGTTCAGACGATATTGCACCTTCAAGACGCTACTTCGAGCCAAACTTTGCTTTGGCCTGTTCATAGACCTCTTCAGTAATCTGCGTTATGCCGGCCTCTTCAGCAAATTTCTCGATCTTTTTGCGGGCGGCCGGACGCACAAAAAAGGGAATTTCTTTCAAACGGGCTTCGGCTTCAGGAGTCCAGGCGATCGCGCTACTCATAGAAATGGGTTCCACCTGCATTGTTCTGCCCTTCTAGTTTAGGCGCATTGGTTAGGGGATTTGCAGGGTCCTCCGCTGCTTCTTAAGGGAGGCTAGGGGGGATCAAAGGGTTTTAAAACACGCCCTAGGACTGACGCAGATGGACGATTTCTTGAGGGCTGCGCGAGAAATCCTCCAAAACCCAATAGAGCCTATCGCAAGTGCGTAAGTCCTGATCCCGATCCCCTTGTCTGATACACTTTTGACAAGAGGTACACGTCGCTCAAACGACGAAAAATCAAGCAGTTTGGAGGGTATCCGGTGGAAAGTACACTCGGTTTGGAAATTATCGAAGTGGTAGAGCAAGCGGCGATCGCCTCTGCTCGGTTGATGGGCAAAGGGGATAAGAACGAAGCCGACCGGGTCGCTGTAGAAGCCATGCGCGAACGGATGAACAAGATCCACATGCGCGGACGGATTGTGATCGGTGAGGGGGAGCGCGACGAAGCGCCCATGCTCTACATCGGCGAAGAAGTGGGCATCTGCACCCGAGAAGATGCGGCAGCCTTCTGCAACCCTGACGAACTGCTGGAAATCGACATCGCCGTGGACCCCTGCGAGGGCACCAATCTCTGCGCCTATGGTCAGCCCGGTTCGATGGCAGTGCTGGCGATTTCCGAAAAGGGTGGCCTGTTCAACGCGCCCGACTTTTATATGAACAAGCTGGCCGCACCCCCCGCAGCCAAAGGTAAGGTCGATATCCGCAAGTCCGCCACCGAAAACCTAAAGATCCTGTCGGAATGCCTGGATCGGGCCATCGACGAACTGGTGGTGGTGGTGATGAAGCGCGATCGCCACGATGCGCTGATCAAGGAAATCCGCGAAGCCGGGGCCCGCGTCCGCCTGATTACTGATGGCGACGTGTCTGCTGCGATTTCCTGCGCCTTTGCAGGGACGAATATCCACGCGCTGATGGGCATTGGCGCTGCGCCCGAAGGCGTGATTTCTGCGGCGGCGATGCGGGCGCTGGGTGGCCACTTCCAAGGGCAGCTTGTGGCCGACCCCGCCGTCGTGATGACCAAAGAGTGGGCTAACAAAACCAAAGAAGAGAACATTGCCCGCCTCAAGGAAATGAACATCACCGATCCGGATCGGGTGTATGAATGCGAGGAGTTGGCATCAGGTGAAACAGTTCTGTTCGCCGCCTGTGGCATCACCTCCGGCACGCTGATGGAAGGGGTTCGTTTCTTCAAAGGGGGGGCCCGCACTCAGAGCCTAGTCATCTCCACCCAATCCAGAACCGCCCGCTTCGTTGACACCATCCACATGGGCGACAACACCAAATACCTGCAACTGCGCTAAGCTGCAACCCCCCGTCGCTTAATAACGCTCAATTACTGCGAAAGAGTCAGGTTCCGATCTGGCTCTTTTTTAGTACAAGTTTGTAGCGCAAGTTTGTAGCGCAAGTTTGTAGCGCAAGCTTGTAGTGCAAGTTAGCAGTTCACAAAGAGAGTTGGGATCATGCTCTGGCTCATCGGCGGTACGCAGGAAAGCGCGGTGCTGGCGCGAGATCTAGTAGCACAGGGGATAGACTGCGTGGTGACGGTGACGACGGCGGGGGCGCGGCGGCTATATCCAGCCACCGAGCGCTGTCGCGTGTGGGTTGGCAAGCTGACCCCAGAAGCGGTGGGCGAGTTTTTGCAGACGTACTCAGTTCGCGCCATTCTGGATGCGTCTCACCCGTTTGCGGCGGCGGTGTCTGAACTGGCGATCGCCACTGCTGCTGACCTGCACCTGCCCTACCTGCGCTTCGAGCGATTGCCCGTGGAAGGCGTTGCGCCAGGGGAATGGGTCTTTCCCAGTGTCGAGGCGCTGTTGGCAACCGATTTGCTGATCCACGAGCGGGTCTTGTTGACCATTGGCTATCGCTATTTGCCGCTGTTTCAGCCGTGGCAGGATCGGGCCATCCTGTTTGCCCGCATTTTGCCGTCACACGAAGCGCTGGCAGGGGCGATCGCCGCTGGGTTTACCCCTGATCGGCTAATTGCGCTGCGTCCGCCCATTGCTGCGCCCCTAGAAAAAGCGCTCTGGCAACAGTGGCAAATTTCCCTTGTGGTGGCCAAAGCGTCTGGCAGTCCCGGCGGCGAAGACATCAAGCGCCAGGTTGCCGCCGACCTCGGCATTAAACTCGTCACCCTGGCGCGACCTGCGCTGGCCTATCCCCAGGTGACGAGTGACCGGGCGATCGCCCTGGACTTTTGCCGGAGGGCACTAGCGCAATAGATGCCAAACAGCGCTGGAGCCGTAAGGTGCTGGGCTGACCTGATGGCCCCCTCACTCCGCCCGCCCAAACACCCGATCCAGTCGTCGCTGCGCTGCGTCGATGGCCGCTGTGGGCGTATTCTGGTTCAGCAAGACGGATTCTACGGCCCGGCCCAGCGCATCGGAAATGCGGTTATAGCCCGGAACAATGGGGCGCGATCGCCCGTATTGCGTCTGGTCTAGAAACACCTGCACAGCGGGCTGTTGGGTGAGGAAGGTCTGATAGTCCTGGCTCTGGCGCGATTGCAGGTTGACGGGCAGATATCCAGTGGCGATCGCCCACTCGGTTTGAAACGCCTCACTCAGCACATATTCACCAAACACCTGGGCGGCCTGCTCTCGCGCTGGGGTGGAGTGGAAGAAAAACAGATTTTCGCCGCCCGTGCTGGTGGCGGGCCGCAGGCCGGCCGGAATCGGCATCACGCCAAACTCTGCACCCACCTGCCGAAGCTGCCCCAGGGTCCACGGCCCAGTTAGCTGCATGGCCACCCTGCCGGCCAGAAATGCGTCTAGCTCATAGCCCCGCTCTGGCTGCGAAAGAATTGCAGAGCCGTCGTTTACCAGATCTTGCCACAACTGCAACGCGGCGATCGCCCCCGGCGAAGCCACCCGCACCGCGCCCTCTTCTGCCACGATTTCTCCACCACCGCCCCAGAGAAACGGCAGCCACATAAACACCGTCCATTCGCCCTTGCCCAGCGGCAGCAACAGGCCATGCTGATTTTTTTCGGGAATCGTCAGCGCCTTGGCCACCTGGCGAAACGCATCCCAAGTCTGGGGCAAATCGCGAATGCCCGCCGCCGCAAACAGGCTCGGTCGATAAAACACACCGACGTTGTTGGTGCCAAAGGGAATCGACCAAGTTCGCCCTTCCCACTGCATCGACTCGCGCAGCGCTGGGTCAATCTCGGCGGCGACAGGGGAGGTGGAAAGCCAGTCATCGAGCGATCGCAGTGCCCCCAGTTCCACCAGTTGCCCCGTAATCATCGGCGCATACCACAGCATATCCGGGGCTGCATCGCCCACCACCGCTGCCAAAATCTTGGGAATTTGCTGGTCGCCCTGTCCCACATACAGCGCCTCTACCTGGATCTGCGGATGCGCTTCGTTAAACCGATCCACCAGCCGCTGCAACACCTCCCGATTGGACGGTGGATTGACCCCATGCCAAAGCGTCAGATGCGTGATGCCATCGGTCGCCGTCGCAGGCTGGCAGCCCGTGAGCAACAGGAGACTGGTGAGGAGCAGAGCAAAAAGACGCATTGCGGCGAACGGGTAACCAAGGGGACGGAGTGAATCATACTCCAACGCCCTTCTCCTCAGCCCTGCCGAAACGGTAAATCGGCGTTGATCGCCTCAATCTCCTGCTGCTCTAGCTCGTTGACCTCCTGGATGTAGTGATTCAGGATTTGCGACAGGCGCGGTTCATAGAAACGGTGCAGAGAATGATTGGGCGTGGCGGGGAAGCCGCGACGCTTTTTGTGGCGGCCGCCTGCGCCGGGGTCGAAGGTCTGGATGTTGTGGGCGATCGCCCATTCGATTGGCGTGTAATAGCAGGTGTCGAAGTGCAGATTCTCAATCTCTTGCAGCGACCCCCAATAGCGCCCGTATAGCTGATCCCCCTTGGTAAAGCAAAGCGACATGCCAACGGGGTGCTGCGGGTCTTGCTCGGCATAGGCCGCAACCATCACCGTGCGGTGGCGATAGGTGGGATGAAGCTGCTCAAAAAATTGCCGCGTCAGATATTTGCTGCCCCACCAGCCAAACTTGTCGCAGGTGTCGCTATAGAAGCGATACATCAGGCTGTATAAAGCCTTGGGGATTTCATCTCCGGTGTGAACCCGCATCGTCAGCCCTGCTGCGGCGACGGCTTTGCGCTCGCGCTTGATGTTGCGGCGCTGATTGGCGTTGAAGCTGCCGAGATAGTCGTCGAAGGTCTGGAAGCCGTGGTTTTGCCAGATATAGCTGTGGTGCAGCCAGGGCCGAAAGCCGTGCGGCTCGATCATCGGTCGCCAAGTCGGGTCGGCATACAGAAAGTGGCAGCCCGAAATATTGTTGCTGATGCAAAACTGGTCGATCGCCCCCACCATCAGCGCCGTCAGTTCCGCTTCGTCTTCTCCAGGGGCAATCAGAAAGCGGTAGCCCTCCGCTGGGGTAAAGGGCGACATGCCCAAAAGCTTGGGATAGTAGGCGATTCGCAGCCGCTGCGCCAGCTCTGCCCACTGGTGATCAAATACAAACTCGCCGTAGCTGTGGCCCTTAAGATACATCGGCGCGGCGGCAATCAGCGTGCGATCGCGCCAGAGGGTGAGGTGATTGGGCAGCCAACCCGCCTTGGCCGTGGCGCTGCCGGAGCTTTCCAGGTTGTGCAGCCAGTCCCATTCCAAAAACGGCGTTTTGAGCGGTAGTGCCAGATCGTCCCAGGCAGATTGGGGCACTTCGGCGATCGCCTGAATCCAGTTCACAGTAAGGCGGGGGCGAGTCTGTTCGGGCATTTTGGGATTTTAGATTTTGGATTGGGGGCGTTCAGGGTGGGGATAGGGGCGGGGGACGGGTTTCATCTCTGGCGCTTGATTACGCCAGCGCCCGCCATGCTGATACGAAACATCTCTTTACAACGTAGATCAATCTTTCGCTCGATGCAGGCGATAGTGCAGAAAAACTTCTTGGGCGATCGCCTCTACGGAGAGCAGTTCCAGGCGGGGTGCGGCAGTTTCTAACCAGCCAGGGCCGCCGACGGGGGTCGGGGCCGTGCGTCCGCCTAGCAGCAGTGGACAGACGGTAATCCAGAGATCCTCTACGGCATCGGCAGCAATCAGCGCCGCCACCAGTTCGCCCCCACCGCCTAATACCAGACGGTGAATGCCCAACTGGAACAGCAGCGGCAGGGCGATCGCCCAATCCAGCCCGGTCGGAGTTTCCGGCAGGGCAAACACCTGGGCGAATTCAGACCCCGCCTGCCAGCGGTCGGCCCCGGCGGCAGTGGTCAGCAGCCAGCGGGGAACGGGCTGTTTGAAGAACTTGAGATCCGCCTCGAACTGGGCGGTGCGGGAGCAGACGATGTGGACGGGCTGGGGCGATCGCCCTGCTGCCTGCCGCTGCTGGAGCAGGTTGGGATGGGTGATGGGCAGCGTTGTACCGTAGGCCCGCAGCGTCGTTGCGCCAAACAAAAAGCCGTCTGCCTCGGCGAGGCGAGCTTCCAGATGGGCTTTATCGCGGGCAGAGCCAAACCGAGCGGGCGATCGCCCTACGTCTGCGATCTTGCCATCCAGGCTCATCGCCAGTACAACCGTGATGGAGGGCATCGGGCGAAACGAGAGAGACGGGCGTGAGGGCAGTTCTGGTGGATTGCCTGAAATCATGAAAGAGCGCTCTCAAAACCTAAGAAATCAGAAAATTAGTCTATAAAATCAGCCAGGTTCTACGCACTTGTGAGCTATTTTCTGGATTTTGGACGATTTTTCGCGGGCTGCACTCGAGAAAAATCGTCTGATTGCGGAGTTTCTATCCGTTTTTCAGCGTTTGGCAAACTGGCACATGAGCAGACTGGCACAGGAGATGAAGACGGTAAGTTAGACAGCAGATTACAGTTAATTTCGCCTCTGAGTATTTCCGCGAAAGCTTTCCATCTTTATGAAGACTTCAAGAAGTTTGCCTGGTCTGAACAAATCTATGGCTTGGTCAGAAGCAATCAAATCTTAGTGTTTTAAAGTGGAGTATGCCCTTTAGGTCGGGAATCGCTATGCCTGGTGGTCAGCCCTCCTTCCGCCGCTTGCTGCTGATGCGAATTTTGCTGCTTAGCATTCCCATCTTGCTGTTGGGGGTGGCAGTGACGTTTCGTAAGGCCCGCACCAGCCTCCTCGAAACAGCGCGGCAAAACCTGACCGAGAGCGCGATTCGTAAGGGCAACCTGATTCGGAGCAGCATCGACTCGCTTCAAACCAGTCTGGCGATCGCCAGCCAGACCGAAAGCTTGCAAGCTGGGGACATGGCTCAAAGCCAGCTTTTTCTGGAAAAATTGCTGCCCCAACTGCCGGGGGCCCAGTGCTTGCAGTTGACGGATTTGTACACCGATCAAATCGTTGCAAGCACCTGCGGCAGTGAGCCAATCAAGTCGCTCGACGACCATCCCTGGCGCTACCAGCCCGACTCCAGCGCTATTAATCCTTTCCAGAGATCTGTCCTAGATACCGAGCCGCGACGGCGGGTGCGGCAAGAACCAATGAATAGCCAGCTTGATCTGGTGATCAGCACTCCTGTTTACACCAACGATGGCAGGCCCCGCTATAGGCTAACGGTGCAAACGGTGCTGCGACAGATTGAGGTGGCGAAACCCTGGTCGCTGCTGGGCTATACGACGGTGATCGACCAGGACGGGACATTCCTATCACACCCATTTCCCGAAAAGGTAGGACGCAATATTGCCGAAGAGGGCGATCGCGATCGCTTTGAAAACATCCTGGAAAACACCGCCAGGGGCGATGGGGCAGTGCGTCACCTGTTCAACTTTTCGGGCGACAGCACCGAATGGCTGGCAGGCTTTACGCCCATCGAAGTCAGCATCAGCCCCACTGAAAAACGCATCTGGACGGTGCTGGCCGTTACCCGGCTTGACTACGCGCTAGAGGGTCTAAAGTCCATCAGCCAAATCCTGGCGCTGCTGACGGGTGGGCTGCTCACAGCACACATGCTGGCGATGCTCTACATTGCCCGCGATATCTCTCTGCCCATCGAAAAGCTCGGCAAATACGCCCGCCATCTGGATCGGCGCGATGTTAAAGCTCGAATGCCCAAAAACTTTCAGGTGCGCGAGCTAAACCAACTCGCAGACGTGCTAAACAGCATGGTCAGCCGCTTGGAAGATCGCGCCAACGAGCTAGAAGCGGCCTGGCAAGAGGCCGAAGCCGCCAACCAGCTCAAGAGCGAGTTTTTGGCGACGACCTCCCACGAACTGCGAACGCCGCTCAACGCCATCATCGGCTGCATTCGGCTGGTGCAAGACGGCTACTGCGACACCCGCGAAGAGGAACTGGATCTGCTGGAGCAGGCCGATAAGGCAGCAATTCACCTGCTCAAAATCATCAACGACCTGCTAGATATTCGCGGCATCGAGCAGGGTAAGCTGCGGCTCTTTCTAGAAGTGGTGGATCTGCGGCAAATCTTGAAGGAAGTGCTGGAGCTACAGGCGGTTGAAATTCAGCGAAAGCAGCTCCGGCTGACGGCTCCTGATCTCGATGAGCAAATTTTGGTGCGGGCTGACCCAGCGCGGCTGAAGCAAGTGCTGCTGAACGTCGTATCCAACGCCGTGAAATTTACCGACGAAGGCAGCATCACGATCGACATTCGCCGCCACCAAAAGTCTGAGTTTAGCAAGCTGGTCACCGACGGGGTTTCCCTCAATGGAGACGGCGGAGATTTGACAAACCCCAACACCCGCCCCCAAGACTGGATTGTGGTTTCGGTCAAAGACACGGGCATCGGCGTAGACCCAGAACAGCAGGATAAGCTATTTCGCCCGTTTGTGATGGCGGACGGCTCTACTACCCGCAAGTTTGAGGGCACGGGGCTGGGGCTGGCAATCTCGCGCAACTTGGTGGAGCGCATGGGCGGCACGATCGACCTCTACAGTGAGGGACTGGACAAAGGCACGACCGTCGAAATTACCTTGCCTGTGGTGGATGATTCCCAAACCTCAACCTTCGATCCCGACACTAAGGCAGACACCCCAGAGCGCATTAAGGTTAGTTCATAAGGTCGATTGGGCAATGCGTCCTAATCGCGCCAGAGGGCGATGCCGCCCAGTAGTCCTGCAATATTGGGCACGGCCTTGGCGTGGGGGGGCAGGGTGAAGTTGATTTCCTTGGCGTTGCCGCCGCCGAGGTAGAGATAGTCGTAGTTAAACACGCGCTGCCATTGGGCGATCGCCTTTTCTAGCCGTTCGTTCCACTTTTTCTTGCCGCCCTCGTCGAAGGCAGCGCGGCCCAACTGCTGTTCGTAGGTCTGCCCTTTGCGAAACTCGTGGTGTCCCAGTTCCAGGTTGGGCACGAGTCGCCCGTTCAGGAACATCGCCGAGCCAACGCCCGTGCCCAGGGTGATCACCATTTCTACGCCCGTTCCGGCGATCGCCCCTAGCCCCTGCATATCGGCATCGTTGATCACGCGCACAGGCGCTTGCAGCTTTTCGATCAGCACCGTCGCCAGATCTACCCCAATCCAGTCGGGATGCAGGTTCGCGGCGGTTTCTGTGATGCCATTTCGCACCACGCCCGGAAACCCGACCGAAACCCGGTCAAAGGCTTTGCCGCTGGCCAGTCCCAAAATTCCCTGAATCATCGGCCCTGGCTTGGCGGGGTCGGGGGTGGGAATGCGATCGCGCTCTGTCACAGGGTTGCCTGCTTCGTCCAGCACCATCACCTTGATGCCGCTGCCGCCGATGTCTACTGCCAGAGTATGAAGAGGGGGTGTTGTGGTTGTCATGTCGCCTGTTAATCCTTATGAGCAAACTATAGAGGCTGTTTGCGGGCTAAGGCGGCGGATTTAAGGAACTTTGAAAAGTTGGTGCCACAGTTAATCCTCCGGCAGGGCGCTACGAATGAACGTGCCACAAGCGCGGTAAACGCTGACCGAGCACGCCAACATCGCAAATCCAAAATCGCAAATCTAACAAAATCGTCAATCTAACAGGACTTACGCACTTGTTCAGTTTTCTTAGTTTTGGACGATTTCTCGCAGGCTGCGTAAGTCCTATCTAAAATCGAGAATCGATAGCAAACTCAGGCGGCATGGGGATGGGCATGGGCAGCGCAGGCGCATCCGTCGGCTGCCAGCCATAGTCATCGGCGATGCCCGGATATTGCTGGTGAAGTTGGTTCAGCATTTCGCACAGCGTTGCGGCGATCGCCCCTGCCTCTAGTGCTTGCTGCTGAAATTGGGCGTATTGTAAATAGGTCAGCAAACTCATCGCCCCCGTCAGCGTCAGTTGGTTCAGTTCAGAATTAGCGTTCACGGGGAACCTCCTGGGTTCAAGCTATCGCAGATGCACATTAACCCGGCAATGGTTGTCACTAGCCTCTGCCCTCATCTACCCTCACCCTCAATCCATCTCCCAGAGGCGAGGGACTTCCGATCCGGATCTCCTTCTCTTTTGAAAGAAGGGGCCGGGGGATGAGGACAATTCGGGATGCTAGATCTTTGGGATGCTAGATCATCAGATATTGCTGGGTTAACTAAGACACATTGGTCTTACATAAAGTGGTCTTACATAAAGTCATCGAACCGCTAGATGAAGTTTACGCAAAGCATTCCAAAAATCCCCCTCGCGGGGCAGTCTCTTGGCTGAATTTCGCCTGTTTTTGCCCATGCCGACCCTTTTGAAGCTGTTTGGCAACATCCGCAAACCACTTACCCAGGCTCTAGCCCAGCCTCTAACCCAGCCTCGTCCTCGCCGTATCTGGGGGCTGGTTGCCCTGCTTGGCGGCCTGGCAATGGGCTGCACGGTTGCGCCTGTGAACGCCTGGTGGCTGGCGTGGGTGGCGCTGGTTCCGCTGTGGGTCGTGGTGAGGGGGAATTCTGGCTGGGGCGATCGCGCTTCTTCATCCGATTCCCCGCAATCCCCCTTGATAACGAGGACGTTTCGGTGGGGCGATTCCCGTCAAGATTTCTTCGCGAATTGCGCGTTGCTCCCGATCCTCTGGGGCATGGGCTACCACGGCCTCGCCCTCTCCTGGATCGTGGATCTGCACCCGCTCACCTGGATGGGAATTCCCTGGCTGGGCAGCGTGGCGATCGCCCTCTTCGCCTGGGTGTTCATTACTCTCTGGGGCGCAGCCATCCCCCTAGTCTGGAGTTTGGGTTTTTCCCTTGCCGCTCGCTTGTTTCGCCCCACGCTCCCATCCGCCCACCCGCCCACCCGCCCGCTTTCCCTGATTCTG